>JACQCL010000083.1 GCA_016201645.1 Candidatus Rokuibacteriota bacterium | reverse complement strand
GGCTTGCTCACCACCTGCCCCCGCTCCACCTCGTCCTTCTCCGTCCCCCGCAGCAGCAACCCCACGTTGTCCCCGGCCATCCCCTCGTCCAGCAGCTTGCGGAACATCTCCACCCCCGTCACCACCGACTTCTTGGCCGCCCCGAAGCCCACCATCTCCAGCTCCTCGCCCACCTTCACCTTGCCCCGCTCCACCCGCCCCGTCGCCACCGTCCCGCGGCCCGTGATCGAGAACACGTCCTCCACCGGCATGCTGAAGGGCTTGTCGATGTCCCGCTTCGGCTCCGGGATGAACGTGTCGATCGCGTTCAGCAGCTCGATGACCCCCTTGACCGCCGCGCCGTCCCCCGCGATCGCCTTCATCGCGCTGCCCCGGATCACCGGCGTCTCATCGCCCGGGAACTCGTACTTGTTCAACAGCTCCCGCACCTCCAGCTCCACCAGGTCCAGAAGCTCCTTGTCGTCCACCGCGTCCACCGTTCAGCGCCACCACGATCCGCGGCACCCCGACCTGCCGCGCCAAAAGGATGTGCTCCCGCGTCTGCGGCATCGGCCCGTCCGCCGCCGACACCACCAGGATCGCCCCATCCATCTGCGCCGCTCCCGTGATCATGTTCTTCACGTAGTCCGCGTGCCCCGGACAGTCCACGTGCGCGTAGTGCCGGTTGACCGTCTCATACTCCACGTGCGCCGTCGCGATCGTGATCCCCCGCTCCCGCTCCTCCGGCGCGTTGTCGATCGAGTCGAACGACCGCACCTGGATCTTCGGAAACCGCTTGTTCAACACCATCGTGATCGCCGACGTCAGCGTCGTCTTCCCATGATCCACGTGCCCGATCGTCCCCACGTTCACGTGCGGCTTCGTCCTCTGAAACTTCTCCTTCGACATGTTGAATCCTCCGGACGCCTCAGGCGGACGCGAACGCCGGCGTCACGACCTCGCCAGGCCCTGGATGCGGGCGATGATGCTCTCGCTGACACTCTTCGGAGCCTCGTCGTAGTGCGAGAAGTGCATGGTGTAGTTGGCGCGCCCCTGGGTCATGCTTCTGAGATCCGTGGCGTAGCCGAACATCTCGGCCAGCGGCACCTTCGCCGTGATCACCTGCGTGCCGGCGCGGGGCTCCATCCGCTCCACCTTCCCGCGGCGCGCATTCAGGTTCCCGATCACGTCTCCCATGTAATGCTCGGGCACGACCACTTCGACCGACATGATCGGCTCGAGCAGGACCGGCCTCGCCTTGCCGATCGCTTCCTTGAAGCCGATCGATCCCGCGATCTTGAAGGCCATCTCGGAGGAGTCGACCTCGTGGTACGAGCCGTCGTACAGCACGACGCGGACGTCGCGGACCTCGTAGCCGGCCAGCGGGCCCGATTGCATCGCCTCCCGGATCCCCTCCTGGACCGGCTTGATGTACTCCCTCGGGATGGCGCCCCCGACGATCTCGTTGAGGAATTCGAAGCCGCTGCCGGGCGGGAGCGGGGAGACCTCGAGCTTGACGTGGCCGTACTGGCCGCGGCCGCCGGTCTGTTTGATGTACCTCCCCTCCGCCTTCGCCGCCTGGCGGATCGTCTCCTTGTAGGCAACTTGAGGTTTGCCGACGTTCACCCCCACGCCGAACTCGCGCACCAGGCGGTCGGTGATGATCTCGAGGTGCAGCTCGCCCATGCCCGAGATGATCGTCTGCGCCGTCTCGGTGTCGGTGTACATCTTGAAGGTCGGGTCCTCCTGGGCCAGCTTGGCCAGCGCGGCCCCCATCTTCTCCTGGTCGGCCTTCGTCTTCGGCTCGATCGCGAGCCTTATGACCGGCTCGGGGAAGTCTATCGGCTCGAGCACGATGGGCGCCTTCTCGTCGCACACCGTGTCGCCCGTGCGCACGCTGCGCAGCCCGACGCACGCGGCGATGTCCCCCGCCCAGACCTCCCTGACCTCGTCCCGCTTGTTGGCGTGCATCTGCAGCAACCGGCCGATGCGCTCGCGCTGGCCGGTCGTGGCGTTCAGGACGTGCTCGCCCGACGCGAGCTTCCCGGAGTAGGCCCGGATGAAGGCGAGCTGCCCGACGTACGGGTCGGTCATGATCTTGAAGACCAGCGCCGAGAACGGCTCGGTGTCCGAGGGGCGGCGCACGACCTCGGTCTTCCCGTCCGGGAGCGTCCCGTCGATCGGCGGCACGTCCAGCGGGGAGGGCAGGTAGT
>JACQCL010000081.1 GCA_016201645.1 Candidatus Rokuibacteriota bacterium | reverse complement strand
GTATCCCTCCGCTTCACGCTCTATCACAGTCTCATCCTGGGCCTCATGCTCATCGCTGCCGTTCTCGCGCTTCCCGACGGCCTGATGGGAGGGGTGGTAATCGTCCTCAACCGGCTTCGAACGGCCCGCGTTCCTTGACATTGGCCGATGCGGATGTCTATATTTGCCTCCGCATGGGTCCCGCGGGCGCCTTCCGGGCCACCTTGGTAAGCCTCGTGAGCCTTCTCGCCGCGGCAGGCAGCGCCGACTCGCAGGCGCCCGACGGCAGACATGTGTATGAACGGCACTGCGCCGTCTGCCACGGTGTGCGGGGAGATGGCAATGGCGAGGCGGCCGTGCGGCTCACAACCAAGCCCGCGGACCTGACCGCGGGCCGGTACAAGTTCCGATCGACCCCCAGCGGCGCCGTCCCCACCGACGACGACTTGCTCCGCACCCTCACCCGTGGGGTGAGAGGGACATCCATGGTGCCGCAGAGCCACATTCCCGCCGCCGAACTACGGGCGGTGGTGGTGTACCTGAAGACCTTCTCGCCGCGTTTCGCCGACCCCGGGCCCTCGGCCGTCCGCGTCCCCCCCGAGCCGGCCGTGACGACGGAGCTCGTGGCGAAGGGGGAGAAGCTGTACAGGGAGTCAGGCTGTCCCGAGTGCCACGGCAATGGCGGCAAGGGAGACGGGCCCTCAGCCAGGAAGGGGATGAAGGACTCACGCGATCTGCCCATCGTCCCCACCGACCTGACCCGACGGCCGTTCAAGCGAGGCTCGGAGCCGCCGGAGACCTGGAAGAGCATCGTCCTGGGCCTGGACGGGACACCCATGCCCTCGTACGCCGACGCCCTGGAGCCGGATCAGGTGTGGGCGGTTGTCCTGTTCGTGGACTCGCTCGTGCCCCCCGACGGACGCTCGCCGGAAAACCGGCTCCTACCCGGGGAAGAGATCCTTGGCGATCAGATCGAGCGAGAGCATAAACACTGAAGGATCGGCCAAGAAAGGAGGAGACTACATGAGGATCATTTCGTTCGGCGCACTCGCCGCATTGCTGGCTCTGGCGCTCAGCGTGCCCGTCGGCGCGCAGGGGGAAAGGGAGCTCAGCGCTGTCAACATCAACTATGAGGGAAACAACGTCTGGACACCCGGCACGTATGTGGTGAAGAAGGGCGAGAAGGTACGGTTCAAGCTCTTCAACCGGGTCAAGACGGACCCCAACGTTCACGGCTTCGCCATTGACGAGTTCAACGTGAAAGTGGACGTGTACCGGGACAAGCCCGAGACGGTGGAATTCGTCGCCGACAAAGCCGGGATATTCAGATGAGGACAATCTTTCACCCTATAAGCCGCCCGGGAGAAGGCGGACTTGGTGGCGTTCATGAAATACAAGGAAAAGATGGGCAAGATTTTCCTGTCACTTGGCTGCCTCGTAACGATGACGCTGGCGGGGGCGCTCGGAGCCCCGAGCCGAGCCGAGGTCGGTCAACCCCCCGCGAGCTCAACATCAGCCGGACACCACGCGGGGGCGTCAGCCGTGGTGCACACCGTCACGGGTTCTCCCGCATCGCCCTTCATCCCCGTGCGGCGCGAGATGACCCCACAGGGGGATTTCGTCGCCAAGACGCACCGGATCACGCTCGTCGCCCAGCGGACGGGGGATGGCAGCCTGACCTATAACGGCACGGTGCCCGGTCCGACGATCGAAATCTACGAAGGGGATGAGGTGGAACTCACGCTGATCAACCAGCTCGACGTCGACGTGAGCGTCCACGTGCACGGCGTCCACTACAAGATTGACAGCGACGGGACGCGGCACACACGGTCCTTTGCCCCGCCGGGGGGGAGGTACGTGTATCGGTGGGTTGCGGCGCCGGGTACGGGGGGCTACTGGCACTACCATGACCATGTCATCGGTCCGGGGATGGATGGGGTGCGTGGGATCGAGCAGGGCTTGTACGGGGCGCTCATCGTCCGCAAGCCGGGTGATTCCCTGCCCGACAAGACCTTCGTTCTGGTCATGCAGAGCGTGTGGTTTAACAACAAGCGGTACCCCCACACACCACTGTTGGAAGCGAAGCTCGGCGAGCGGGTCGAGTTCGTCGTCGTCACCCACGGCTCACGGTTTCATACGTTCCACCTCCACGGGCACCGTTGGCTCGACCGAGGGACGAACCGCATCATCGACACCTTCACCCAGAATGCCGGAGAGAGCAGTGGCTTTCAGGTGATCGCTGGGGAAGGGGTCGGTCCGGGCGAGTGGATGTATCACTGCCACGTGCACGATCACTTAGAGGACGGGATGCTGGGCTTCTTCGTCGTTCGTCCATGAGAGGGGGTGTGAACACAAAAGTCGCATGCGTCAGGCCCACAGGTTGACATGGCTGTTGCGCCTATTCTTTTTTGAGGAGAGAAAAATGGAAAGCAGGAAGCGGCGGTTCATTGTTGTCGCTGGAGTGGTCGGTCTCGTCCTCGCCCTGGCCGGGCTCTCTGCGTGGGGGCAAGCCGGGCCGACACTCAAGATCACGTCGCCGAAGAATGGCGAGAAGTTTGGTGGCGACACCGTCACCATTAAGTACGAATCGAAGGGGGTAAAGGTCGTTAAGGCGGCGGACGCCAAGGTAAAGGAGGAAGCCCACTTCCACCTGTTCTTGGACCGGGAGGATTTCCGGCCCGGCGTTGAAATCCCGCGTGATATGGAAAAGGAAGGAATCTACCACACCGCAGCGACATCGTTCGAACTCAAAGGCCTGAAGCCGGGTACGCACAAGGTGATCGTCGTCCTGAGTTATAACAACCACGTGCCGTGGGAGCCGCTTGTGACGGCAACGGTGACGTTCACCACCGGCGTCAAGTAAGAGCCGATGAGGCGCCTCATCCAGGCGCCTCATCCAATAGGGGCTAGAGCTTTTGTGCACCAACCGGTTGGGCAGGGGAGGAGGATCCCCGTGGGCTCGAGGTCCTACTAAGGTCTTGGCGGCCGAGCGCTGGCGAAGGGTCTTCATCGGAAGCGCCGGGGTCTTTGCCGCCCTAGCGCTTCTCGTTTACCTCGGGGGGTCGCTCCCGGGAGAGCGGGCCCTCTATGCGGCCGTCGTGGGGTGGGCCTCGCCCGCCGTGGTCTCGGTCTTTCACGCTAGGTTGTCCGGGCTCTGCAAAGCGTGTCGACCCGGCCGTGAGACAGGCAGCAAGGCCCTCGGGGCATGGGATGTAACAGAGCCATGGACGGATTGACCTAGTTGGGGAGTGTAGGGGTGCCCTGGCCCGGCGTCAAGCCAACCCTCTAGGCTGTGCCCCTGGTTAGGGATTTGGCCGTCCTTGGCCTGTCCCCAAGTCGATACCCTTCCGCGCCTGGTGGAATTTTGGCAGATGCCCGGAGCCTCCGGCACCACCCTCCCTTCGCAAGGACCGCTGTCTGAAATTGTGGACATTCCCCCACCTCGGACCCCAGTGTTATGCTTTACTAGCATACTCGTCACTTCCCGCGTATCCCTGGAAGGACAAATGGAAAGCCTGTTGCCGAAAATTTCGGTCAGAATCTGGTGCCACCTCCACCCGGCCCATCTGGTAGGCCAATTCGTGGTATTGGAGGAGTAAGACATCCGCGCCGCTCGACGCTGGCGGACGGTCTTCGTGGGAAGCGCCGGGGTCTTTCTGGCCCTGGCGCTCTTCGTTCACCTCGGGGGATGGCTCCCGGGAGAACGGGCACTCGAGGAGGCCGTCGTGGGACGGGCCTCTCCCGCGGTCATCTCGATCTTTCAAGCGTTCAATTATCTGGGTGACAAGCGCATCTTGCTCCCCGCAACCCTACTCCTCCTCTGGAGCGCCCCTGCCGACGCGCGCCGCCGGTGGTGGCTCTGGGCCGGAGTCATGGTCGCGGCCCCCGTGTTGGAGGGGCTGGGGAAAGAGGTCATCGGGCGGCTCCGGCCGATGGGGAACGCCTACGGATTTCCGAGTGGCCACGCCACCGCCGCCTCAGCGTTCTTCTTCCTGGCGGCCTACCTGATCGGCAAGCGACTCGATCGTTCCGGCTCGCGGGTGACCCTGCTGTGGATCGCGGCTGCCACCCTCATCGCCCTGGTCGCCGTCGCGCGGATCGTGCTCCAGGCCCACTGGCCCGGCGACACGCTGGGGGGCGCGGCGCTCGGGCTGGCGTGCGTCTCCCTCGCCGCCTGGTACCACGAGCGCTCCGCCGAGGCTTCAGGAGCAGGGACTTAAAAACGAAGCCGCAGCCGGTAGCTGAGCTTCGTCGCCCCCTCCTTCGGCACCAAGACCTGGTAGCGGAGGGTATGGGCTTCCACCTTCTCGTGAGGGTGGGTTGACCGGATGACCTCCCAATCCCCCGGAACCGGTTCGAGGACGGTCACGGTGACGTCTTCCTTCTTGTGATTCCGGAGCGAGATCTCCCACTCCACCTCGTAGAGGTCCCGACCGATCTTCCTCCAGTCCTTCTGGACCCGCTCCCCGACGACGTCAAAGGCCTCGCCCATTTTGATCTTCACGCGCTCGTCCTTGGGCGTATGGTCGATCCAGTCCTCGCCGATGAACTGCTGACTCCCGGACCGGTCGGCCTTGTACACGCGAACCTTCCCCTTCGGAAGCGGAACTCCGAGGTGGTTGGCCTGGCTGTTGGCGATCTCCAGGAACACGCTGACCTTCTGGTTCGAGACCGGCATGCCGTAGTAGTTCCGGTAATAGTCCTGCGCCCCGTAATAGATAAGGTGCTTGGCAACCGGCACGCCGTTGGCCGCCATGAGGGAGAGCTGCTTCGTCTGGTTATCCTTAATCGTCGTGCGGCCGTCGAGACTGTAGAGGTGGTACTCAAAGAACCCCTCAGCGGTAAAGTCGCGTGTGGGCTCGGCAGCCCCCGTCTTGGCCGCGAGCTCGAGCGCCCGCCTCCCCCGGTCCCGCTCGGCGGCGTGATGGATGTCCCCGGCTACCAGCTTCAGCGCCGCCTCCCGGTAGGTGGCTCCGCTCCTGTTGTCAATCGTCACCCACCCTGACAGGTCGGCGAGGGTGTCGTCCCCGCTCAGCACCATCACGTAGTCGGCCTTCCAGGTGATCCCTCCAGTCAGGTAGGAGGCCTCGATCCTCTGCGGCGTGGCCGTGCTGTTCCTGAGCAGCCAGACAAGGGTCGGCTGAGACACCAGGTTCTCGGGGAGCGCGGGAAGCACCACGCTCCCGTAGTGGCCCATGTGGATCTGGCCGTTGATCTCGAAGACGGGGCCGTTGGTAGAAAGCAGCGTGGCCTCCAGGTAGGAGCCGTTGCCCTGATAGAGCCGGACCTTCCGCCCCACGTACTTCTCCATGAGCTTCTGGCTGGAAAGGAGGTCGTACTCGTAGTTCTGCTCGAGAATCTTCAGCCCCGCCGGATCGGTCAGCGACTTGAGATGCACGCTTGTGGGATCGATCTGGGCGGCGACGTCCATGAACTGGACCTGACCGCTGCCGGCCGCAAGGCGCACCTCACGGATGTCTTTCACAAGGCCCAGATTGCCGTTGTAGATCGTGATGGCCAGGTCGCGCTGGTCCTGCTGGGTGACGGCCTGAGCCCCCGGGCCAGGCCGAGACCAGGCGGTCCCCCCGGCTGCCAGGCTTGAGAGAAGAACAAGAAGTACCAACACGCGTCGCATCGTTCGCTCCTCCTTGGTTAAATGGATCGGTCTGCCCGGTTAGACAGCGCAGAGGAGCGAAAGTTCCGGGGGGGGCTAGTTGGCGATTCGAATGCCGATCCGGACCTGGTCGGGGAAGGCTTTGGCGCGGGTCTCGACGGTAAAGTCGCCGATCTGGCGGAGGCCGGCCAAGAGCCGTGGGTATGCCTCGCGCGGGATGATCACCTCGACGATGCTGCCTGGCCCTACCCGGTCAGCGTCGCGGACCAGGATTCCCCCCACTTGCTTCACAAGGTCGCCAAGCTGACTGTCGAGGGTCTCACGGCTGGTTGCGCGCAAGAGCCCGACGAGGTGGAAGGGGCCCTGAGCCCGCGCGGCGACCTTCGACTCGGGAGCGGGCGCGGCTGACTTGCGAGCCTCGCGGGAAACATCCGTTCGACCGCCGACCGACGGCCGCTCAGCCGGAACCGCCTCTTCCTTTCCTGCCGGCTGGCCCTTCTCCATAGCGGCTTCTGGTTCCTGGCGCGCCCCGTACGGAGCCACCTTCCCCGGGGACTCAGCGGCAGGGGCTGTCACGCCTGGGACCGGGGGCCCGGCGGCACGCTGAAACTCGGGAGGCTGGCGATAGAGGAGAATCACCAGCGTAGAGACGGCGATGAGGGCGGCCGCCTCGAGGGGGAGCTTCACGTGAAGCGGCACGAAGACACGGCGGAGCAGACGCCGCGGCCACCGCTCGCGCGTGGCCGCCTCGAGCACTCGCCGACCGAAACCAGCCGGGGCCCGCGCCTCCGGGACGGCCCGGAGCAACCCGACCGTCCGGCTGAAGCGCTGCCACTCCCGGGAACAGTCGGCGCAGGCTTGGAGATGGCGGTCGAGCGCCGAGCGTTCCGCCGGCGTGAGGAAGCCGTCCATCTTCGCGGAAAACAGCTCACGGGCCTCGTGACAGCTCATGACAAGAACGGCTCCAGGCGCGCTTTCAGTTCCATTCGCGCGCGATGCAGGCGCGAGCGCACGGTCCCGAGCGGCAGGTCGAGGGCGGCCGCGATTTCCTCATAGGCGAGGCCGTGCACGTCCCGCAGGACGACAACGATCCGCTGCTCACCATCCAGTTCGCCGATGGCGCGATGCAACGCCGCCTCCATCTCCGAGGCCTCCAACCTCGCGCCCGGATTCGGATGCGCATCGGCCATTCGCATCAACGCCGCCTCTCCCACCCGACGGGCGCGGCTCGGGGATTTCAGCCGGTTCAGGCAGAGGCGGGAGGTGATCGCATACAGCCAAGTGGAAAGCTTGGCCTCGCCTCGAAAGTCCCGGATGGACCGGTGAACGCGCAGGAAGACCTCCTGGGCCACTTCCTCGGCCTCGCCCCGATCGGCGAGCATCCGGAGCGCGATGCTGAAGACCCGGTGTTGATAGGCCAGCACGAGTCTCTCAAACGCTTCCGGCTTCCCCCGCCTGAGCGACTCGACCAGTGGTCGCTCGTCAAGGCGCCTGTCACCGGGTTGGACCGCGAGGGCCGAGGAAAGTTCCCGCTCCACTCAATCATCATGGGTGAAACGCAGCGGGCGCGCAACTTTTCTTGTATAATCCGCCTCACTCGGAAGGGGGCTTCGCCCCCCTCCGAGCAAAATGAAGATCGCAATTCTGGGAGGGACCGGGCCAGAGGGCGCGGGACTCGGGCTTCGCTGGGCCCGGGCCGGCCACGAGATCATCATCGGCTCGCGTGACGCCGCGCGCGCCCAGAAGAAGGCCGCCGAGCTGGGCACAAAGGTTAAAGGCGCTTCCATCCTCGGCACGGCCAACCGCGACGCCGCCCTGAGCGCCGCAGTGGTTGTCCTCACCCTTCCTGCGCACGGCTTGGCCACCACGCTTCCCCCCGTGAAGGAGGTCTGCCGCGGGAAGCCGGTTGTGAGCGCCGTCGTACCGCTCACGTTCGGCGGGGCCCGCCTCTACACCCCGCCGCCGAACGGGTCGGCCGCCGAGGAAGCCCAGGCCCTGCTCGGGCCCGAGGCCAAGGTCGTGGCCGCCTTCCATCACATCGCCGCCCACGAGCTGGCCTCCGGGCACCCGATCGATTGTGATCTTCTCCTGTGCGGCGACGATCCGTCGGCCAAGACGATCGTCGCTGAGCTGGGGAAAAGCCTCGGGGTCAGGGTCTTGGACGTGGGGCCGCTGGCGAACGCCGGACCCCTCGAAGGGATCACCGCGCTCCTCGCCACGATCAACCGCCGCTACAAGATCAAGAACTCGGGGATCAGGATCACCGGTATCTAGGAGTCCGACTCGTGAGGGAAGAGACTCCCGTTTTGATCCGCCACGCGCGGCTTGGAGAGTTTATCGTCGAGGTCCTCGCGGCCCTCGGGATGCCGCGGCACATCGTCGAACCGACCGCGCGGCTCATGGTCCAGACGGACCTGCGCGGGGTGAATTCCCACGGGATCGGGATGCTCCCCCGGTACGCCGAGTGGATCCGCGAGGGATTCATCGAGCCGGCGGCTGAACCCAAGACGATGAGAGACGACCTCGCCACGGCCCTGCTCGACGGGCAGAAGGGGCTCGGCCATTACCCCTCGATCCTCGCCATGGAGCTCGCGATCTCCAAGGCCCGGACCTTCGGGGTGGGAGTCGTGACGGTCAGGAACTCCGGTCATTTCGGCGCGGCCGCCAATTACTCGATGATGGCTCTCACGCACGACATGATCGGCCTGGCCACGACCAACTCCCCCTATGTGGCGATGGTCCCCACCTTCGGGCGGGCACCGGCGCTGAGCACCAACCCCATCAGCATCGCGGCTCCCGCCGGGAGCCAACCCCCCTTCGTGCTGGACATGGCCACCACCACCGTCGCCATCGGCAAGCTCAGGCTCGCCTCACGGTGGGGAAACCCCATCCCGGAAGGCTGGGCGGTGGACCCCGCGGGCCGGCCGACCACGGACCCGCAGGTGGCGCTGGCCCACCGCCTGCTCTCCCCTCTGGGAGGGAGCCGCGCGCTCGGCGGCCACAAGGGCTACGGGCTCGGCGTGATGGTGGACATCCTCTCGGGCGTGCTCAGCGGAGCCGTGTACGGCAACCTCTTCTTCCGCAGCGATATGCCCAAGCAGAAGCTTCACAACGTCGGCCACTGCTTCGCCGCCATCGACCCGGGCCGTTTCCGTCCCCTCGAGGAGTTCAAGGCTGACATGGATGACATGCTGCGCGCGCTCAAGGACACTCCGAAGGCCGAGGGAGAGGAACGGGTCTATACGGCCGGAGAGCCGGAGGCCGAGTGCGGGCAGCGGCGTCTGGTGGAGGGGATCCCGCTCGCACCGGCCCTTGTCGCTGAGGTCAATCAGATCGCCGGGACCCTGGGTGTCGGGACCCTGGCTTAAAAGGTTCCTCCCCGGCTCAAGGCCAGCCCGAGGTAGAGGAGGATCATCCCAAGCAGGAGCACGATCCGATCCACGCGCAGGATCGCGCTCAGCACCTGGTCCGCCGCCCGTCCTGCCGCCACCTCGCGCAGCAGCCGCGACGCCAGTCCGAAATCCCGATGCGCCGACAGCATGAGAACCACCACCACGAGAAAGAGTTTCAGGGCGAGGAGCTTGAGCACGCCGCCTTCGACCAACTGGGCGATCGGTGGGAGGCGGGTCAGGTTGTAGAGTCCCGTCAGGACCATGAGCGCGATCGCCGTCCACGTCACCCGCCTGAACCGATTCACCGCCGCCGCGACGCTGTCCATGGCGCCCTGCCTCGCCAGCAGCGGGAACAGGACGTGGCTTTCGAAGAGGAGCCCGCCCAGCCACACCACCGCAGCCAGGAGGTGGAGCCAGAGCGGCAGGAGTCTCATCAGCCGGAGAGGCCGTCCAGGAGTGCGGCGAGCACCCGGCTCACGTCGGCGAAGTCGGCAAAGAGGACGTCCGGGCGGTGGACGGCCAGCTCCTCAAAGCGATGCCCGCCCGTGGCCACCGACACGGCCCGCGCGCCGTACGCCCGGGCGCACGCGATGTCCAGCGGGGTGTCGCCGATCACGACCACCCGATCCGGCCTGATCGCCTCTCCCACCAGACTTTCGGCTCGCCGGGCGGCGACGGCGGGGAGCTTGGCTCGATCAACGTCGTCGGAACCGTAGGCGCCAACGCGAAAGCGCGGCAGGAGACCGGTGGACTCCAGTTTGATCCTGGCGCCGACCTCGATGTTCCCCGTGAGGAGCCCGAGGACCGCGTGAGGGGAGTCGCTGAGGCGCTCGACCAGCTCCGAGACGCCCGGCAGCACCGCCAGCCCGCCACTGCGCCGGATCTCGGTCCGAAGATCCTCGGCATAGCGGTCGTAAAAGCGCGTGAGCCGATCCCGCACTCTCACGGCCGACACCCCGGCGGCTGCGAGGAGGTCAAAGACGATTTGGGGGTCGGTCTTCCCCCTGAGGTCATAGCTGTCGATGGGACCGGTCACTCCGTAAACGGCTTCGAGCGCCCGACCCATGGCTCGGCGGCCGGCCCCTCGCGCCGACAGCAGAGTGCCGTCCACGTCGAAGAGGAACAGATGCATCAAGAGGCGGTCGCCGGGAGCGCTTTGGGGGAGAAGGCCCGCAATCGGCTCACGACGGCTGGCAGGAGACCCAGAACCGCGTCAATGTCTGACGCCGTCGTCCAGCGACCCAGCGTGAAGCAGAGCGAGCCCTCCTGCTCTTCGGGATCGCTGCCGATGGCGCGCAGCACGTGCGACGGCTCCAGGGTCTTGGAGGCGCAGGCTGAGCCGGAAGAGGCGGCGACGCCATTGAGGTCCAGCTCCAGTAAAACGCCGTCGGCCTTGACCGCTCTGAGGCAAACGCTGGCGTGATGGGGGAGGCGGTGCGTCCGAGAGCCTGTGAGCCGGCACTCGGGAAGTGTGTCGAGGAGACCGGTGAGCAACCGGTCGCGGAGGCGGGCGAGCCTGGCTGTCTCCCCCAGCCATTCCGTGCGCACGAGCTCGGCTGCGACTCCCATTCCCACGATGGCGGGAAGGTTTTCGGTGCCAGACCGGTATCCCTGCTCCTGGCCCCCGCCTAGGATCTGAGGCAGCAGTTTGACCCCCGCCCGGACCCACAGCGCGCCGACCCCGGGAGGACCGTAGAGATCATTCGAGGACAACGTCAGAAGGTCGATCCCCATCTCCTGAACGGATAGCGGGAGCCGGCCGACCGCCCCGACCCCGTCAACGTGAAGCGGAATTCCGTGCTTCCGGGCAATCTTCCCCAGCTCGGCCATCGGCTGGACAGTCCCGATCTCGATGTTGGCAGCCATGACGGAGATGAGCACCGTCTCCGGCCGGATCGCGCGACGCAACTCATCGGGATCCACCCGGCCCTCCCGATCCACGGGAAGATAGGTGACCCCGAACCCGCGCTTTTCCAGATCCCGACATGGGTTGAGGACGGAGATGTGCTCGATCATCGAGGCCACGACGTGCCCGCCTCGCTCGGCGGCGCGGAGCGCCACGCCTTTGACCGCCAGATTATTGGCCTCGGTTGCGCCGGAGGTGAAAATGAGCCCGGCGGCGGGCGCCGCGATCAGGCGCGCAACCTTGATCCGCCCCGCCTCCATCGCCTCGCGGGCCGCGTTCCCCAGCGAGTGGATTGCCGAGGGATTGCCCACCCCGCCCTCCAGGAAGGGGCGCATGACTGCGACGACCCGCGGGTCCACGGGGGCAAACCCGGCGTAGTCCAGGTAGACGCGTGGCGATGGGTCCTTCAGGAACCGATCCGCCCTAGTGGCACTTCTTGACGAGGAAGCGGTAAATCGCTCCATTCCTGGAGATCTCCAAGAGCTCATGGCCGGTCCGCCGGGACCAGCTCTTCATGTCCGCCTCCGAAGCCGGGTCGTCCGCCACCATCTCGATCGCCCCGCCAACCGGGACGTCCCGGATGGCTTCGCGAATCTTCACAATCGGCATGGGACAGAAGAGGCCAATGCAGTCGATCTGCGTGTGAATATTGGGCACTTTGGCTCCGGCAGCGCTCGGTGAGGAGCGGCGGCGACCCCCTCGAAAGACACTACCCCATTGGTGACAAAAGAGTCAAGAAGCCCCAGAAATTGTGCTTGACACGCCGCGACTGTTGGACAACAATTGCTAACACTTTAGAACGTCTTCTAGCAAAGGGAAGATGGGCTAAAATGCCCCCAGAATCCGACTCCAATATCTTCAACGTCGCCGATGTCGCCAACTACCTGAAGCTCCCCATTTCTACCGTGTACCGCTTGGCCGAGCGCCGGGAGATCCCGGGACATAAGGTCGGCCGACAATGGCGCTTTCAGCGTTCGGTCATCGACGAATGGCTCCGCCGGCGCTCCGAGGGACGCTCCATCACCATCCTCGTCGCGGATGACGACCCCGCCGTCCGCGAGGTCATCGCCGACGCGCTCGGGGGAGCCGACCGGCGGGTGCTTCAGGCCAAGAACGGGCTCGAGGCTGTCCGGTGGGCGACCTCAACCCACGTGGACCTCCTCGTCCTGGACTTGCTCATGCCGGAGATGGACGGGGTCGAGAGCTTCCGCCGGATCCACGCGGTGCGACCCGATCTGCCCGTGGTGATTGTGACCGGCTACCCGGAAAGCGATCTCATGCTGAGGGTGCTCGAGATCGGCCCCTTCACCGTCCTTCAGAAGCCGCTGGACATCCGGAAGCTCCGGAAAGTTGTCGATCTCATCATCGGGGCGTGACGCCGTGGCGGAGCCATCGGTGCCAAAAGACAAGGCTGACGTCGCATTCACCGGGCAACGGGTCCGGCGGAAGATCCTGCTGGCGCTGGCGCTGTGCTCTGCGGTCCCCCTCTTAATCCTCACCTATGTCCTGTACGCCCAGGTCGTGCCACTCCTGGATCCGGCCTCCCACCGGCTTCTGATCGCGGGACTGCCGGTCCTGATCATTTTCGTCAGTCTCCTCATGGCGGCCGGGGGGTACGTGATCTGGGACGTGGCGACAGCGGTTGCGAAGACAGCCGAGTTCATCTCGACGTCGAAGCGGTTTGAGGAGATAAATGGCCGCCGCGACGAGATCGGGCTGCTGATGGGCTCCTTTTCCCGGATGCTCACCACCATCGAGGCCCAGTCCGCGGAGATCAACTCCTTCGCCGCCCGGCTGGACAGCGCTTATAAGGAGCTGGAGTCCACCAACTCCCGCCTGAAAGAGTTCTCCTTCAAGGACGAGGTGACGGGTCTGTACAATCGCCGCTTCTTCTCGGTCCGGCTGGAGGAGGAGGTCAGCCGCTGCCGACGGTTTAACCATCCCGTCTCGGTGGTCCTCCTGGACCTGGATGGGTACAAGGTCATCAACGACGAGCTGGGACACACGGCCGGGGATGAGACCCTGCGCGAGGTGGCCAACATTCTCCTGAAGCACTCGCGGGGGATCAACGTCATCTGCCGCTATGGAGGCGATGAGTTCGCTGTCCTCTTGGTTGAAACGTCAAAGTCCGGCGCGCGTCTCTATGCGGACCGCATCAGGCAGGTCTTGGCGACGCATCCGTTTCCCCACGGCCGCCCAGTTACAGCGAGCTTCGGGGTGGCCAGCCTGCCTGAGGACGTGAACCCCGCCACCGAAGACCTCATCCGGGCGGCCGACGAGGCCCTCTACGCCGCGAAGCGCGCGGGCAGGAACCGGGTAGAGGGATATGAGCCGAGCTCCGACCCAAACGCGACCGCACCGCATGAGAGGGTCTACTAGGCATGTCGACTAACGGGAAGCGCGTCCTCATTGTGGACGACGATCGCCAAGTTCGCGACGTGCTGCACGAGATCTTCCTCTCCAACGGCTACAAGTGCCAGCTGGCCACCGACGGCCGGGAAGGTCTGGAAGTCTTCCAGGCGACCCGCCCGCCCCTGATCGTCACGGACGTCAAGATGCCCGTCATGGATGGCCTCGAGTTCCTAAGAACGGTTCGTGGACTCGACCCGGACGCGGCCGTGATCATGCTGACGGGCGTGGGCGACCTCAAGATCGCCATCGAGAGCCTGAAGGTCGGGGCCGACGATTTCATCATCAAGCCCGTCAACGTTGATGAGCTGTTGATCGCGGCTGAGCGAGCTGTGGAGCGTCGCCAGCTCCTGATCGAGCGCCGGGAATACCAGATCACGCTGGAGCGACGCGTCGAGGAGGCCACACGCGATCTCGCGCTGACGCTTCGGGAGCTCCAGGACACGTACCGGGCTACGCTGGAGGCCCTGGGCTCCGCGCTCGACACGCGGGACGTGGGGACCGAGGCGCACTCCCGCCGCGTGCGCGGGTACGCGCTGACCATCGCGCGAGCCCAGGGCGTCCCCGAGCGCGACATCAAAGACATCGAGCACGGCGTCCTGCTCCACGACATCGGAAAGATCGGAATTCCGGACGCCATTCTGCTCAAGCCGGGGCCGCTGACGCCGGAGGAGTGGATCATCATGCGCACCCACCCCGAGGTGGGACGGCGCTTGATCGAGCGAATTCCCTTCCTGCGAGGAGCCGTGCCCATCGTCTACCACCACCACGAGAAATGGGACGGCACGGGATACCCCCTGGGGCTCCGCGGCGAGGTGATCCCTCTCGGAGCCAGGATCTTCGCCGTGGCCGATGCGTTCGACGCGATGATCTTTGACCGGCCATACTCCAAAGCCGTTTCCTACGAGGCGGCCCGCAAAGAGATCCAGCGGTGCGCGGGGACCCACTTCGACCCAGCCGTGGTCGAAGCCTTCCTGTCCATCCCGGAGACCGTCTTCGAGGAGATTAGTCGGCGAAGCCTGGAACCTTAGGGGAGCGGCCGATGGCCTCCGTTGTTTCCTATCTGCACGCGGGCATCACCGTGAGAGACCTCGCGCGGGCCCGCCGGTTTTATTCCGACCTCCTGGGGCTCAAGGAGATCGCCCGTCCCGATCTCGGGTTCCCCGGGATCTGGTACAGCATCGGCGCCTGCCAGCTTCACTTGATGGTCCCTCCGGAAGAACGGCCCGCCGGGGAGCCCGAGGGCCCCTTTGCGGGAAGGGTGCGTCACCTGGCGCTTGCGGTGGAAGGATGGGAAACGCTCACCGCCAGGCTGAAGGTGGAGGGTGTGCCCCTCAGAGAGCCGGCCCCGGTGCCGGGGGGGCCGCGCCGGGTCTTCGTGAAGGACCCGGACGGGAACGTGCTCGAATTGGTGGAAGAGTCGCCGTAGCGTCAGCTCCCCGTCACCTTTTCAATCGGCTCCAGGGCTCGCCGCGCCTTCGCAATGACCGGTGACAGTTCCTGCTGGCTCAGCCCCAACTCGAGGCTTTCCCGGATCGCGGCTTTGAGGCGCTCGCCCGCCTCCACGGCGGCGCTCCGCTTGCCATCTTTGACCAGCTGACTGATGATCGTCGCCCGCCCTTCAGTCAGGCCCAGGAGGGCTCGCACGATCGCTTCGCGGGTTTCCTGTTGGCGCTCGGGATTCGTCTCCCCGAACCGGAGCGCGTGGAAGAGCGGCTCAATGGCATCTTCGTGCTCCCCCGCCTCCACCCGCCCCATCCCGAGCTTGGTGTACCCCCACCAGAGCCGGCGGTTTACCTCGTCCCGACGCTTCGACGTGAGTGCCTCGGAAGGGACCGAGGTCAGGATCTCTTCCGCGCGCTGGAGGAACGTCAGCGCTTCTCCCTCGCGTTCATCCTCCAGCGCCCGGATGGCGCTGGCGCTGAGCTGCCCGATCTCGCCGGTGAATGTCTGGGACAGGAGCTCGTTCAAGTTTGCCCGCCCCTCGGCGGGAAGCTCCTCGTCGGCCAGGGCATCACGGATGAGGCGGCGAGCCCTGTGAAACTCCTGGCGCTGGATCAGGGCCGTCACGGTCTGCGCGTAGGACGCCCTGAGCCCGAGCCGCGCCCGCTCCAGCACGAATGAGAGCTCGCCATCTCCAGGCGCTTCCGCCAATCCCTGACGGAGCCAGGCCATGGCCTGCCTGAGCACGCCGATCCGCTCCTCGCCCGCGCCTTCACCGATTTTCTACACCCGTGCCAGCAGCCGACGACCCACGCTCGTGGCCAGGGCTCCCAACTGCTGCTGGTAGGTCGGTCGATCCGCTTCCGGGGCCGCGTGGATGGCCTCCTCGAACGCCGAGCGCGCGCCCTCTTCGTCGCCCAGCGCTTGGCGGGAAAGCGCGAGCAGGCTCCACAGGCCGGCGACCTCATGAGCGCGAGGTCCGCTGCCCGATGGCTCGCCGAGGGCGCGTTGGAGTGCGGGCTCCGCTGCCGCGACGACTTCCTGGTATTGCTTCTCCTCGTAGAGGGAGCGGCACTGCTCCAGGGGAAGCTCCACCTCGGGAGGGCGAGGGACAGGCCGCGCGACCTCCGCTCCCTCGCGGATCATCTTCGCATCGGTCACGGGCTCCGCGGGGCGAGCCGCAGAGGCGGCAACATCGGGCGCCGGAGACGCGCTGGCGAGGACGCCCGTCCTCGACGCGGCCGGTTCGGCCGGGGCGGGAGGAGCGGCCGGCGCTGCCTCGGCCGCCGCAGGCTTCGATCGCGGCGTAAACAGAGGAGCCGAACGCCGCCGCCGGGAGGGCGGAGGTGACGGCCCAGCCCTCGCGGGCGCCTCGATCTCGACGGAAGTCGTCGGAGCCGTCGGCATCCGATCGCCCGGATCGGAGGGGAGACCCGGAGCTGGTGCGCCCGGCCGCCGGTGCGCAGGCGCGCGCGCCACTCGTCGGCGTCGCCGCCGCCGACGCCGCGGTGGAGGAGCGAGCGCCTGAGCGAGTCCCACGACGAGACATACCCCCGCGAGAGCCGCCACCACGGCCAGGATCACGTCCTGACTCATCGCGGTTCTCCCTCCGCCCGGCCCGCCGTCCGTGTAAACATCTTTCCCATGCTAGCATATCCTTTTGAGTTCTCCGGACTCTTCCAGTATCATGAAAAATAACTCGCATCCGGCGTCGAACTCACTCGGGGGAATACGATGAGACGTGTGGCCGTGGTCGGGGTGGGCGTCACGAAGTTCGGCAAACACGAGCGGAGCTCGGCCGAGCTCTTCGCCGAGGCCGCTCGCGACGCGATCCAGGATGCCGGCGTTTCCCCTCGAGCGATTCAGGCCATTTACTTCGGGAACGTGGTCGGCGGCGAGGCCGAGAGACAGCTCCACATGGGACCGCAGGCCGCGTCCGTTCTCGGCATCCCGGCGGTCCCCACGACCCGCTTCGAGACCGCGTGCGCCACGAGCCACGCGGCCTTCCGCCACGCCGTGATGGAGGTGGCAGCGGGCGTGTCCGACGTGCTGCTCGTCGGCGGGGCCGAGCGGGTGCTGAACCTTCCGACCGACTCGGCCACCGAATACTTCGCCTTCGCCTCCGACGCCGCCTTCGAGCAGCCCGCCGGGCTCACGTTCGCCGGCGTCTTCGCGCTCATGGCCCGGGCGCACATGGCCAAGTACGGGACCACCGAGGAGCAGATGGCGCACGTGGCCGTGAAGAACCACCGGCACGGCGTGCTGAACCCGAAGGCCCAGTTCCAGAAGGAGATCACCCTGGAGCAGGTCCTCGCAAGCCCCAAAATCGCCGACCCGTTGAAGCTCTACGACTGCTGTCCCTTCACCGACGGCGCCGCCGCAGTGGTCCTCGCCTCCGAAGAGGTGGCCAGGAAAAGCCGGAAGCCCATCTGGATCCTGGGCTCGGCCGCCGCCTCCGATTCGATGTGCCTCCACGACAAGAAGGACCTGAGTCGCATCCTCGCCACCGAACGGGCGGCGCAGGCCGCCTATCGTCTGGCCGGCCGCGGGCCGGAGGACGTGGACGTGGTGGAGCTTCACGACTGCTTCACGATCGCTGAGATCATGGCCACCGAAGGGCTCGGCTTCTTCGAGCCCGGCACCGGCGGCATCGCGGCCGAGAAGGGGTGGACCAGCCTGGGCGGGAAGCTCCCCGTGAACCCGTCCGGAGGGCTGAAGGCCAAGGGCCACCCGATCGGCGCGACGGGGGCCGCCCAGATCGCGGAGATCGTGACCCAGCTCAGAGGGGAGGCGGGCCCCCGCCAAGTGGACGGCGCCAGGGTCGGCCTCGTCCACACTCTTGGTGGCAACGCCGCCACCGTCCTGGTGAGCCTTCTCGGCAGTGAGTAAGGTGATCACGCTCAAGGCCTTCTTTGAAGAGGCCCGCGCCGGTCGCTTGACCGGGATCCGCTGCGGCCGGTGCGGAGAGCTGGCGATTCCTCCCAAGGAGTTCTGCCCGGCCTGTCAGGAACGGGCGTGGGAGCCCGTGCCGCTCGGCGGGCACGGGACGATCGCCAGCTTTACGGTCATCCGAGTTCCGCCGCGTGGACGCGCCGCCGAAGCGCCCTACGCGGTGGCCGTGGTGCGCCTAGATGAGGGCGTGTCTTTGCTCGGCAGGATCGTTGACATCCCGCTCGACGCGCTGAAGCTCGGCCTGCCCGTGCGCTTTCGCCCCCTGGTTCACGACAACCAGACTGTCGTCGGGTTTGGCCCGGCCGTCTGACCGCCGTCCCCGCCAACGAAAAAAGAAGGCCCCAGAGAATCAACTCTGGGACCTCGGGGAAACGAAGGTTCCGAGCGCAATGGTTACGGTGCGGGGCTACCTTGATCCAGGCTATCCGGAGCGGTGATCTCCGGGCTCCGGGGCGCGCCGGAGTCCTGGCCGCGCTCAACAACCATCGGCGCGGCGACGAGGAAGACGACCACCAGAGTTACGAAGAACGTCCTCATATCCCTTTCTCCTCTCAGTCAGACGTGATCCACACCTTAGGATGCTCGATCGCGGTGATTGGTTGCGGCACCGAGGGGGAAAGCAAAAAGGGGCCGCGCGTGTTCCGCAGCCCCTTGGAGAAATTGGAGCGGGCGACCGGATTCGAACCGGCGACGTCCAGCTTGGGAAGCTGGCATTCTGCCCCTGAATTACGCCCGCCTGTGAGCTTACCTTATTGAGGGCCTCGCTGCGTGTCAAGCCCCCTGTCAGGCGTTTCTCTGACGCGTCTCAGGTAGGCTAGGGCCTCCTCGCGGGTCGTCACGACGCCCAGGTCCTGAGCCTCACGCGCCAGGGCCAGCAGGCGTCCGACCTCCGGGCCGGGCGGAAGCCCGCAGGCCGCCATCACGTCCTCTCCCCTTACGAAGGGCGGCGCCGCGGCCTGAACCCGGTCTTCTTCCCACCCCCTCAAGAGGTCAGCGACCAGGCGCCCTCCCGGCCCGCGCCAGATGCCGATGGGAGACTCCCCGCGAACCGCGGCGGCGTCGGCCAGCGTGAGGAGCAAGAGGTCCCGCGCCTCGCGACCGAGGTCCCTGAAGAACCGATAACGGGCGCGCCGGGTGATCTGGGCGACCTGACCCAAGTGCATAGGGCGGAGGTGGTGGCGGACCAGGCGCTCCAAGACGTCCACCGCCCTGCCCGAGAGCCTGAGGCGCTGGCCGATGGCGCGGGCGGTCGCGGCGCCCTCCACGTCGTGACCGATAAACCGAACCCGCCCCTCGATCACTCCGCGAGTCTGGGGCTTCGCCACATCGTGGAGGAGACCCGCCAGTTTCAGCACCGCGCCTCGCGTGAGCCCGTCACCGAGCGGCTCGGCCATGTGAGCTGCCAGCTCTTCCGCGTACGGGCTCAGGGAGGAAAGCTTCAGAAGGAGCAGGTCCACAGCCTCCACAGTCCTCAGGGAGTGCTCCCAGACGGAGAACCGATGGGGCTTCGGCTGGGTCGTGGACTTCATCGGCCCAATCTCGGAGACAATCGCCTCGAGCAATCCCAGGCGATCGAGCTCTCTGAGCCCGCGCGAGGCCCGAGGGAGGCGGAGGAGACGGGCCAGCTCCTCACGGACACGCTCGGGAGCCATCGCCGGAAGCCTCGGGGCGACGCGTTGGGCTGACCGCTTGGCCTCGGAGTCCAGCGCAAAACCAAGCTCGGTGGCCAACCGAACCCCCCTGAAGGCCCTCACCGGATCCTCGTCGAAGGCCCCTGGCGAGGAGAGGTGCAAGCGGCGCCCCGCAAGATCCCGCATCCCCCCGACAGGGTCCAGCAGCGGGGCCTTTCCTTCCCGGACGAGCGGGACGAGCGGAACGGCGATGGCGTTCACGGAAAAATCCCGGCCTCGGAGGTCGGCCTCAAGCGTCGGGGCCCTGAAATCGGTGAGGTCCACCTGGTACTCCCCAGCCTCGACGACGACCCGAGCGGAGCCGCGCTCGGCGTCCAGCGCCACGAACGTACCGCCGAGACGCCTCGCCAGCGCCTGGGCGAGCCTCAGCGCTCCGGAAGGAACCGCGAGATCCAGGTCCTCCACGCTCTGGCGCGAGAGGAGGAGATCCCGCACGGCGCCGCCGACGAGGAACGCCTCCTGAGAAGGCCTGAGGAGGTCGGCCAGGGTGATGAGCACGGTCTGGTGAGCCGACGGGAAATCGGCAAGCGTGAGGACACGCGGCCCGGCCGCCGGGCGCGGTCGCGGCTGACGGCCCGCGCCGCGAGGAGAGGGTGGCGGGCCGGGGGCCGGGCGGCCGCGCTTCACCCGCTCGAGCTTGGGAAGATTCCGAAACCCTTTATGGCCGGCCATTCGCGCGCACCGCGGAAGCGTGAACCAGCCAGCGCCCCGGCCATCCTTTCACGACACACTCCGCGGCAAGGATTCCCGCGTCCACCAGGCGGGAGACGACACCGGACACTTCGGAGATGGGCAGGCCGAAGAGCCGGGACAGGAGCGGCGGCCTGGTGAAGACGGCCGCCCAGGTGTAGCGCGCCACCAGCTCCTCCACCGCCGACTCACGGCGAAGGCGCCTGCCCTCGGCCACCTGGTCGGGGAGCCAGGCTTCGAGCAGGTCCCAGCGGTATGAAAACGAGGGCTCGTAGCGTTCCTCCGTCTTGACCAGCCAGAGCCCCTGCTGGAGCTCCGCCATTGCCCGCTCGAACTCCCGGGTCTTGGATGGCTCCAGCAGGAAACAGTTGGCGCGGATCTCTCGCGTGTACTGCGGATGCTCGCGCACGAGGGCGTCCATGATTCGCTTGGCCGTCAGCGACAGACGGCCCGCTTCGTACTCGAGGCGGTAATCCCGGGCGCGCTGGCGACCGCGCACCAGGGCGTAAAACGCCGGGATGAGGTCCAGCGCCACCAGGACGGGACGACCTTTCAGGAGCTTGCCGTAGTACACGTGCCGCCTCGCGGGCAGCGCGTCCTTCAGCTCCCAGGTGATACCGATTCCCTCATCGTGATGGGAGCGGCGAGGCCACCGGGGATCCCGGCGCCCCACCACCGCTTCCCAGAGGCACGCCAGCCCCTCGGGGAACCGGTGGAACGTGGAGCAGAGCCCCACCCGGTTGACAAAGGCCAGGGCTCCCCGCTCACTCCGCACCCGCAAACTCCGAACCCGGTGGAAGCGCCGATCCCTCAGGCGCGCGAGCGCGTGCGACGAAAGAGTCCCGATCACGCCTCGTCCGAGAGGCGGGAGAACACCAGGCCGTCGAGGAGCTTGGGGTAGAAGAAGGTGGACTTCTGCGGGAGCAACTCCCCGGCCCTCACCACCGCCTGGAGCTCCTCGGGAGTCGTGGGGGAGATTAAAAAGCCGGCCTGATAGCTCCCTTTGCGCACGAGCGCTACCGCTTCGGCGGCATCAGCGCTGTAATCCACACAACTCTGCTGGCGAAGGATCTCCTCGGTGATGCCGACAAACGGCTTGAGAAGCGCCTCGTGGAGTACCGACACTGCCAGTCGCCGCCAGGCCGGGGACGTCCCCGCCGGCCACGGTACGGCCTCAAAGGCGTCAGAGCGCAGCGTCAGGAGCCATGCCGCACCGTCGGCGCCCGCCACCATCGCGAGAGCCGGCGCGCCGGACCGAACGCGCGCGTCCATGGCCGCCGTGAGGGCGCCGGCCTCCGCCGCCGGATCGGAGAGAGCGGGCCCCCGCTCGATCTGGAACCAGCGCCGGGCTTGAGCCAGGAGCGCTCCTGCGTCAAAGCGTTCAAGGTTGTGGAGCAGCCGATGGGTGGGGAAAATCGTGATTCCCGGAGCCTCGAGGGGGAATACCGCCATCAGTTTCAGGTCGGCGCCGGCATGGCGGCGACGGTACTCGAGCGCCGTCTCGTAGCGGTGGTGCCCGTCGGCGATGATCAGGCGTTTGTCGGCCAGGAGAGCCTGAATTCTCGCGATGGCAGCGCGGTCGGCGATTCGCCAGAGCTGGTGAAGCTCGCCCTTGAGGTCCCGGGCCGCCGCGAGCGGCGGCGCCGGCGGAGACGTGGCGAGGCGCAGGAGCTCGCCGGCCGGGTCGCTCGTGAGCATAAAGATCAGGCCGGTATCCGCCCCGGTCGCCTCGAGGTGCCGAAGGCGTTCGGCTTTCGGGCCCGCATGGGTGCGCTCGTGGGGCAAGACCACGCCCTCGGCGTATTCGGCCACCTCGCCGAGGGCGATCAGGCCCATGCGGCTCAGCGTCTCGCCCCCGGCTCGATACGTCGTGAGGTACGGATAGACGGCCGGCTCCGGGTCCCGGATGAGGATCTCCTCGGCGAGCCATCGCTCCAGGTGCTCGCGAGCCCGTCGGTGCCGGTCCCCCTCCCCGGTGTCGCCCGGCTCGGGGCGGCCCAGCGTGATACGGACGAAGTTCCACGGATCGAGGGCGTGAAGGGAATCCCGGGTCTCCGGGTCAATCTGATCGTAGGGGGGCGTGACGACACGGGAGAGGTCCGAGACCTTGGCGCCGTTGTATCGGTAGCCCCGGAACGGCCGAAGCTTCACGTGAGCACGATCCCCTCTGGGCCGATCCGGTATTCCGCGATCTCGTCCGACATGGCGCTCTCCCGGTGCTTCACCACGCAGAGAAAGCGCCCCACCCGCGACCCCACGCGCTCGCTCCCCATCACAAGGATGGTGTTTGCCACGGCACCGAGATCTCCCGCCGTGGTCTTGCGCCCGAGGAGATCCTCGAGCCTGGTCTCCTCCGTCGTGACCAGCAGGAGTGTCGTGAGCCCGCGGTCATCGTACCGATGGGAGTCGATGAACTCGCGATGCTTCCAGACGGGCAGGCAGATCTCCATGCCCAAGATCTCCGAGTCCCGGTGAATCACCTTTCGGTACAGCTCATCGAAGAGGAAGAACTGGATGGCTTCGGCGGGATCGCTCATCGGCTCCACCCCATCCACGACCACCCGGCGAGAGCCGGCGCCGAAGTGAAAGTAGAAGAACGGGCGGACCGTGTGGAGCGCACGGTTGTACGCTGCCTTCCAGCCCCAGTCGAACTCGGGCCCGTCGGGCGTGACCACCTGATAGTCCCGGAGCCTCCCCACCCACGGGAAGGCGTCACAGTAGAACGCCCCCATCTGTTCCCTCGGGGGGAACGGGTCGGCCATCGGTGTCACCGCATGGGTCCAGCGGCCCAGCGACCACCCGAACAGCCGCTGCGCATACGCGTGATGCTGCTGCGAGTCCCCCCGGCCGTTCATATCAAGCACGAGGCCCGGGGCGCCCTCCGCCTGCCGGCCGTGATGGGCGAAGGTGAGCCCCAAGTGAGTCTTGCCGATGCCCGTGGCGCCATAGACCACCGCGAGGGTGCCGGGGAGCAGTCCGCCCCCGAGCATCGCGTCCAGCTTCGGAAGAGATGTGGAGACCCGCGAAGTCACGAGCGAGATTGTACGGGAGGGCGGAGGAACGTTCAAGTCGCGGGCGGGTCGCCCAGCGGGTCGAGCAGCGTGGCGGCGGCCTGACGGCAGAGGGCGGCGTAGAACGCCCGGTCGTACGGGCTCGAGTCGCTGACCAGCGGGACCGCCAGCACCCGCTGCGCAGGGACTCTCGCCCGGGCGTTGACGACGAGGTACTGCACCGACTGACCGGCCTCCAGGCGGAGCCCGCGAGCCAGAAGCTGGCGCGCCGCCAGCGCGTGGAGATCGTCCTTGACGTATTCCTCCGGGGCCATCGAGAGCCGGCGGGTGACGACGAGTGCCGGCGGCGGCGCGTCACCGGCGAGAACCCGCCTGATCTCGGCGTCCGCGATCCTGCGGGCGCGAGCGACAAGTCGACGAAGCTCCCTGAGGTTTTGAGCCTCGGCGAGAACCGCCAGCATCCGCTCCTGCATCGCCCGCACCAGCGGCGGCGTGTCGTCGCGCCTGAACTCGATGCCGCGCGCTTTGATCCGGCCGTCCTCAAATACCCCGAAAAACCGATTGGGCACGGTGGTCTTGGGCAGGAGACGGGCCGGACAGAAGACGATCCAGCGGTACACGCCCTCCACGCTCACGGGCATTCCGGTCTCCTTCCCGATCGCCTCCGCCAGTTCGGCGTAGTCAGCCTGCCGCGCGCCGCGGCGCTCGAGCCAGAGGCAGTCGGTCAGCCCGTGCAGCATCC
>JACQCL010000080.1 GCA_016201645.1 Candidatus Rokuibacteriota bacterium | reverse complement strand
TCACTGCTGTCCAAATTAGCCGGAATTCCACCCTGTGATGGTGCCATTTCCTCGGATATTGGACGGGTTCGGGCGGGAGCCAAGATCAGGCCCCCTCAGTCTGCTGTCCGAATTAGCCAAGGGCCAACACCTCCTGCTGGGGCACCCAGAGCGGCGGCGGTTCCGCATAGGGGTGATCCAGCCAGGCCCACAGATCGCGATGCGTGAAGAGGTTCATCCGCAGCAGGGCGACCAGGTTCGACAGCGACCAGGCGAAGCGCGCGCGGAGCTGGAGGTAGCGCAAGAGCAGCATGGCGATCAGGGCGGTCCAGACCTGGACTTTCAGGGCATTGGCGCTGGTCCCCACGAAGGTCTTGATCTTGAGGGTCTGCTTCAGGGCCTTGAAGAACAACTCGATCTGCCAGCGGTCCTTGTAGATGGCCGCGATGGTGGTGGGCCCGAAGGTGAGGTGGTTGGTCAGGAAGACGAGCGTGGCGTCCGTGTCGGGGTCGTAGATCTCGACCCGGCGCAGGAGGTGCGGACACTTCGTCGCAGCGTCCACCCCGGTCAGGCGGATCACCTCGTCCTGCCGGACGTGGCTGCGCTCGGGCACCCGGCGCCGCTCGACCACCTCGTAGAGGGCGTTGTCCTTGAGCCGGGTGACGAAGAATACCTCGTCGGTGGTCAGCTGGCCAAACCAGGCGTAGTCCACGTAGCCGCGGTCCATGACCACGATCGTCCCCGGATCAAAGCGCAGGGTGCGGGCCACCCGCACGTCATGCCGTCGCCCTTCGGTGATGACGACCACGCTGGGCAGGTACCCGTCGTGGTCCAGCAGGAGATGGAGCTTGACCGCCCCCTTGGTGCGCCGGAACTTGGCCCAATCAAAGAGCGTGGCGCACAGATCGATCACCGTCGAATCCAGGCTGACGAGCTTATTCTTGAACCGGAACTTCCGCCGCCCCCGGGCCAGCGGCTGGCAGCGGGCGAGCAGCTCCTGGAACACGGCCCGGTAGAGTTGCCACGGGCGATGCTCGTTCGCGTAGGCCAGGGTCGAGCGGGAGGGGGCCGCCGTGATGCCCAGGTGGCTCAGCTTGCCCTCGCAGCTGGCCAGGCCCCCACAGATCTCCCGCAGCGAATGGGCCCGCCCAAGCTGGCAGAACAGCATGGCCACGAACTGGCTCCAGCACGAGAAGCCCCGCGCATGCCGCTCGGCGTAGGTCCGTTTGACCAGCGCCTGAAACTCCACCCGCGGAAAGAGCTTGAGGAGTTGGCTGAACATGCTGCAAAATCGGTTCACGAGTGAGCCTCCTTTCGTTGGGGGTGTTGAAGCCTGATCTGCCTCACCACCACCATACCGCAGGGGGCTCACTCGTTCTCAATCTCTAATTTGGACAAGAGTGATACCCTTTACACTCAGCGCGCCGGCCAGGAGCTTGCCGTAGGACGCCCTCCCTGAAAACTCGAAGAGTCGTCCGCTTGCATTCTCCTTGGGCGTGAGGACGAGGCGTCCAGCGAGGAGCTTTCGGAGGACCTGACGGGCCACCACGGGCTCCCCCTCGAGGAGTCCCTGCCAATCGGAGAGCTCGGCCCGAACCTTCCGGCTCAGGGCGTCGGCCTCCCAACAATCCGCGGCCCGCGCCATCCCCTCCAGGTGCTCCAGGTGCGCCCGGATCTCCGCCCGCCGGCGCTCTCGGGCCTTGATGGCGTCGAGCAAGGTGCCGAGGGGGCCCGCCCTGGGTCACGGCCTCGGTGAGCCGGACCAGATCGCTTTCGATCCGCTGGAGCTCGGCCTCGAGCGCCTCCCGTCGGGGTCTCAGGTCGTCCTCGGAGGCGTAGAGCTCCAGCGCCCGGCGGATCGTCCGCTCCACCACCGCCGGAGTCAGCACGTCCCGTCGGAAGCTCTCCAGCACTTCGGCATGGAGGGTCGCCAGCGGCACGCCGTAGCGGTTGGAACAGACCAGGGGCCGGGTCCGGTGCGTGGTGCAGACGTAGTACAGCGAGGGAGAGCCCCTCAGGCCGGTGCGCTTCGTCGCGTGAAAGCCGCCGTGGCACTCAGCGCACTCGAGGAAGCCCGTGAGGAGGTAGCCGGACTCGATCCCCGATTCCGGCCGGCCGAAGAATTTCCCCTTGGTGCGCGTCCAGTAGGTCGCCCGGGTGTTTTCGAGCCGCGCGTGGGCGGCCGCCCAGAGCTCCTCCGACAGGATCCGAAGATGCGGGGCCTCGACCGTCACCCAGTCGGCCTCCGGCGCGTCTACCTTGCGCCTCGTGCCGCCCTTGTCCATCCACCCGGTCCTGCCCCACACGATCCGGCCCCGGTAGTCTCGGGCCACCCGGGTCACCCCGCCGCTCGGTCAGGATGGCCCGGAGCACTCGCTAGACTCTTCCAACGGGCTCTTGGCGGGATTGTTTAGGCCCGCAGGGACTTCTCGGCTTGACGGACGCGCCGGGAGAGGGTCACCAGGATCTTATAGCTCAGCTGGGGGACCTCCGTGAGGAGGGCCCAGAAGGCCGGGCGGTTGAGCACGAGCAACCGGAGGGGGGTCTCTGCGACCACCGTCGCCGAGCGGGGTTCCCCGTCCAGGAGGCTTATCTCACCGAAGAAGTCACCCGGCCCGAGCCGCGACCGCTTCCGGGCGGGCACCTGCACCCTGGCCGTCCCGTCGAGGATTATGAAGAACTCCTTTCCGGGGTCGCCAGCCCGCGCCAGGGGCGTGCCTGCGGGCACCTCGGTGATGTCGGAGATCCTAGCGACGGCGACCAACTGCTGTCGGGTGCATCCCTGGAGAATCGGAATCTTGCGGAGATACTTGATCTTCTTCTCTCGGCCGAACAGCGCCATAGTGCTTCTCCCTGCTCAACCCATGTGCTCGCTCTCGTGGGCCCAGTCTAGCCCGCGGAACTAGACGGGTCAAGCGCCGCCTTGACAGTTGTCAGGCGGGCGGCATAAAGTCCGCTCATAACCTATTTGTCCAGCCGTCAGGGGTGGCAGCAAAGAGGGGCCATGAGCGTTCCGCGCATTCTCGTGCTCCTCGGTGTGGCCCTCGCCGTGGGCGCGAGTGCTTCCGTCGCCCAGCAGCGTGACATCGTGGGCACGCAGAAAAGCAGCCCGGCGGCACCTGCGTTCTACACGGACTCCTGGGCCGTCATCATCGGGATCAACGACTACCAGCACCGGCGTGTGCCCAAACTCCGCTACGCAGTCACGCTGCGCTCGGGCGAGGAGGAGGGGTACCTGCTCCCAGCGGACGGCGATCCGGGCCAGCTGTTCTCCACTGCCATCAGCATGACGGCCATCCGGCAGATCTCCGACCGGTTGCCGGCCAAGCACATCCTCTACGTTGTGGACGCGTGCTACTCCGGCTATGCCCTCTTCAACCGGGCCATCGCGGACGACCTGTTGGAGGAGATGGTCAAGAAGCCCGCGATTCAGATCCTGACGGCGGGGCGGCAGGGGGACCAGGCGCAGGAGCGGGGCGGGCACGGGGTGTTTACGGAGGTGCTGCTACGGGGGCTACAGGGCGATGCCTTTGCGGGGAAAGAGTGGGTTGCCCTGGAAGAGCTGGGGCTGTGGACGAAGCAGCGGGTCTTCGCCGAGTCGAATAAGAAGCAACTCCCGCAGTACGGGAACCTCTCCGGCGAAGGCCAGTTCATCTTCCTGAAGCCCGGAGCACAGGTGGCGGCGGTCCAGCCGCCGTCCGAGCCGCCCAAGCCCACGATCCGCGAGGAGGTGCGGCAGGAACTGGGCTCCTTGGCCATCAGCGCGAAGCTCCCCGGGGTCGAGGTGTGGCTCGGCGACCAGAAGATTGGGGAGACCAAAGCGTGGCGGGCACTCGTGGTGGATAACCTCCCGGTGGGCACCTACAGGGTCAAGGCGCGCAAGGCGGGATACCGGGAGTGGCAGCGTGAGGTCCAGGTGGCGGCCAACGCGCGGGTTGAGATGGCGATCGACATCGAGCCACTCCGGACCGAACCGCCCAAGGTCATCACCGGCGAGGACGGCGCCGAGATGGTACTGGTGCCGGCTGGGGAGTTTGGGATGGGGAGCGACGCGAGCGACACCCTCGCAGACGCGGACGAGAAGCCAAGGCACAAGGTCTTTCTGGACACCTTCTACATCGACAAATACGAAGTCACGAACGTGCTGTACAAGCGCTTTATAGAAGCCACCGGTCGCGCGGCGCCGAAATACTGGAAAAAAAGCGACCTCAATGGCCCGTCTCAGCCTGTGGTGGGGGTAAGGTGGCGTGATG
>JACQCL010000096.1 GCA_016201645.1 Candidatus Rokuibacteriota bacterium | reverse complement strand
TCGGAACGGATGTCCTGGAACTTGTCCATGGGGGGCACGGGGAAGTAGCCCTGCTTGTAGCGGGGCTTGTAGCCCAGATTGGGGCGCTCCGGGGTCCCCGCCTTGCCCGAGTTCCAGAACCCGGCCTCGGAGTCAATGTAGTAGTAACCGCAGTTATAGGTTTGGTCGAAGCGGATCTCGTCGAAGAAGAAGAACTCCAGCTCGGGGCCGATGTAGACCGTGTCCGCCACGCCTGACTTCTTCACGTACGCCTCGGCCTTCTGGGCCACATAGCGGGGATCGCGGCTGTAGGCCTTGCCCGTGACCGGATCCTTGACGTTGCAGATGAGGACCAGGGTCGGCACCGCGGTGAACGGGTCCATGGCCGCGGTCGAGGGATCCGGCATCAGGAGCATGTCGGACTCGTCGATGGTCTGGAAGCCGCGGATGGACGAGCCGTCGAAGCCGATCCCTTCTTCGAAGAGTTCCTCGGTGAGTTCCCCCACCGGGATCGAGAAGTGCTGCCAGAGACCGGGGACGTCAATGAAGCGGAGGTCCACGATCTTGGCCCCCTTCTCCTTGGCTAATTTGATCGCATCTTTCGGGGTCATGCGTCGCCTCCTCTCAGGCACGGGGCCCCGGCGAGGGCCGGGGCCAGAATGGGATTGGTCCGGTTCAGCCTCAGTCAGGACCAAGACTTCCTGAACATACTGAGGTCACCCCACAAAATCAAGCCTCATGCGTTCCCCTCGGGCCTCACGGCTTCGGCCCGGCGAAGCCGGGAGACTCAAGGGCGTACGCATTTTCCGAGTGCTGGGAGAGATCGAGCCCCGCCATCTCGTCCTCCTGGCTCACACGGAGGCCCATGATGGCGTCGAGGACCTTCAGGATGATCGCCGTTCCGAAGAACGCCAGAACCCAGGAGGCCACGACGGCGATGAGCTGCGTTCCCAGCTGAGCCGGGTTGCCGTAAAAGAGCCCGTCGCCGCCGTCGGGGTTGATGGTCTTGGTCGCGAAGAGACCGGTGGCCAGCGCGCCCCAGGTCCCCCCTATGCCGTGGACACCCACTACATCCAGTGAATCGTCGTAGCCCAGTCTTGCCTTGACGTTACAGGCGTTGTAGCAGAAGAAGCCCGCCCCCGCGCCGATGATGATGGAGGCCATCGGGGTCACGAACCCCGAAGCCGGAGTGATCGCCACCAGCCCGGCGACGGCGCCCGAAGCGGCGCCCAGCACCGTGGGCTTACCCCGCATGGCCCACTCCGAAAACATCCACCCGAGCGCCGCGGCCGCCGTGGCCGTATTGGTCACCACGAACGCGCTGGTGGCCAGGGCCCCCGCGCTGATAGCGCTGCCGGCGTTGAAGCCGAACCAGCCGAACCAGAGGAGCGACGCACCCGTCACGGTCAGGGGGAGATTATGCGGGCGCATGGGCTCGTGACCATAGCCCTTTCGCTTGCCGATGATCAGCGCCGCGGCCAGGGCGGAAATCCCCGAGCTGATATGCACGACGGTGCCGCCCGCGAAGTCAAGGGCTCCCCGGTTCTTGAGCCACCCCCCCGTCCCCCACACCCAGTGGGCGAGCGGATCGTAGATGAACGTGGCCCAGGCCAGGGTGAAGACGATGAAGGTGGAGAACTTCATCCGCTCGGCGAAGGCCCCGGTGATCAAGGCCGGCGTGATGACGGCGAACATGAGCTGGAACACCATGTAGGCCTGGTGGGGCACCGTGGCGCCGTAGTCGGGGTTGGGCGTGAGCCCGACGCCGCGGAGCCCAATCCACTCAAGGCCGCCGATGATGCCCCCCTTGTCGGGCCCGAAGGCGAGGCTGTACCCCCAGAGCACCCACTGGACCGAGATCAGGGCCAGGATGATGAAGCTGTGCATGATGGTCGCCAGGGCATTCTTCGGGCGCACCATGCCCCCATAGAAGAGCGCCAGCCCCGGCGCTGTCATGACAAGCACCAACGCGGACGAAGTGAGGAGCCACGCGGTATCGCCTGAGTCGATCTTGGGGGGTGGCGCCGGAGCCGCCGGAGCCGGCGCCGCCGGAGGTGGGGCCTGAGCGGGCGCCTGCTGGGCCCAGCCCAGCCCGATCCCTGAAATGAAAAAAAGCGCAAAGAAGACCGCCAACGTCATTGTTGAGCGTCTCACTGTTGCCACTGTCGCTCCTCCTTTTCCTCAGAGGGCCGCTTCGTCCCGCTCGCCCGTGCGGATCCTGACCGCCATCTCTACCGGGTGAACGAAGATTTTCCCGTCGCCGATGTTGCCCGTCTTGGCCGCGCTGGCCAATACTTCCACCACCTTGGAGACCAAGTTGTCGGGAGTCACCACCTCCACCTTGATTTTGGGGAGGAAGTCCACCGTATACTCGCCGCCGCGGTAGAGCTCCGTGTGGCCCTTTTGACGCCCGAATCCGCGGACCTCAGAGACCGTCATTCCAATGACCCCGATCCCTGTCAGGGCCTCTTTGACGTCGTCGAGCTTGAACGGCTTGATAATGGCCTCGATTTTTTTCATGGCGGTCCCTCCTGGCGAGCCTCACGAGCAACGGCCGTGCCGTTTGTTTTCGAAGACAAACAGTGAAGAAGTTCAGCTGGTTACCTTGAGCGAGAGCTTTTGATTTAGGTCAGGGCGTGCCTAAAGATTGGGCAGGCATGGAGGTGCTGCCGCCTTGTTGGGCAGCATCTAGCTGCGACGCTGGGGAATGCCGTGCTTGCGCATCTTCGAATAGAGCGTCGGGCGCCTCAATCCGAGCAGGGCTGCCGCCGCTTGCTTGTTCCAATTGGTCGACTCCAGCGCCCGCTGGATCGAGGCCCGCTCGATCTCTTGAAGGGAGCCCGGGGGAGGGCCCGACGGCGCCGCCAGCTCGCTCCCGCCCTGGAGCGATTCCGGGAGGTCTCCGATCGTGATCTCAGGGCTCCGCCCCACCAGCACGGCCCGCTCGATGGCGTGTTCCAGCTCCCGGACGTTGCCGGGCCAGGGATAGGCGAGGAGGCGGCGGTAGGCTTCCGGGCTGATCGTCTCCACCTGGCGGTTGTGCTTGGCCGCAAAGCGCTGGAGGCAGTGGCGGGCCAGAAGCGGGATGTCCCCGGTCCGGTCCCGGAGGAGGGGAAGGGTGATCGTGACGGTGTTGATGCGGAAGTAGAGGTCCTGACGCAGGCGCCCCTCCGTGACGGCCAGCTCGGGGGCCCGGTTCGACGAGGTGATCAGGCGGAAGTCCACGGGCGTCGTGCGGGACCCGCCGATGCGGCGGACCGTCCGGTCCTCCAGCACCCGCAAGAGCTTGGCCTGAAGGTCGAGGGGCATCTCGGTGATCTCGTCAAGCAGCAGCGACCCTCGATGGGCCTCCTCGAGGAGACCCACCTTGTCCGTGGCCGCCCCGGTGAAGGCGCCCTTGACGTGGCCGAACAGCTCGGACTCAATGAGGTCCTTCGGCAGCGCCGCGCAATTGATCTTGACCCACGGGCCCTGGCTTCGGGGGCTCCGCGCGTGAATGGCGTCCCCCACCAGCTCCTTGCCCGTGCCGCTTTCGCCCACGATGAGGACGTTCGCGTCAGAGTTGGCCACCGCCTCGATGAGATCAAAGACCCGCTGAATCGCAGGGGAGCTTCCCAGCATCTCCCCGTACCCTGACGTCTTCGCGAGGCGCCGCTTGAGATCTGTGGCCTCGGCAACGAGCCACCGCCGCTCCAGAGCCTTGGTGACGAGCGCCATGATCTCATCGGGCTCGAAGGGCTTGGCCACGAAGTAAAACGCGCCGTCCTTGATGGCGTCCACCGCCTTCGGGATAGAGCCGTGGGCGGTGACCACGATCACCTCCAGAGAGGGGTCGCGCCGCTTCAATTCCCGGAGGAGGCCGAGCCCATCGCCGTCGGGGAGCACGAGATCCACGATCGCCAGGTGAAAAGCCTGCGTGCCCGCCTCCAGCGCCTGAGCGGACGTGCCCGCGGTGACCACGGCATACCCCTCGGCCTCCAGGACGAGCCGGAGGCCGTCCGCCATGGTCGGTTCGTCGTCAACGACGAGGATCCGTCCGGCCTTCACGGCTGCCTCACCGGCAGCAGCACCCGCACGCGGGTTCCCTGCCCGAGCCGGCTCTCGATATCAATCCGACCGCCGTGCAGATCCACGACCGACCGGGAGATCGCCATCCCGAGTCCTGTCCCCTGGGGTTTCGTCGTGAAGAAAAGGTCGAACACCCGGGAGAGAGTTTCCTCGGACATCCCACAGCCCGAGTCCTCGACCGTCACCTGCACCATCGCTTCCTCCGGCAGGTAGGCGGCCCCCACGCTGAGCGTGCCCTCCTCTCCCATGGCCTCCAACGCATTCAACAGGAGGTTGAGAAAGACTTTACGGAGTTCTCGCGGATCAAGGAATGCCGTCGGAATGTCAGGATCCTCCTGCCGCACGACCTGGATCCGCCGCCCCGACAGCCGGTCCTGGGTGAGGGAAAGGCACTCGTCCAGGAGCTGGGTCACCTTGACGGGCTCGACCTTCAGTTCGGGCGGGCGGCCGTACGCCGTGATCTCCGTGACCAGGGTTGCCAGGTGATCCACCGCCCGGCCGATCTTCTGGGCCAGCTCCGCAAGCTCGGGATCGGACGCGTCACCGAGCCGCTTCTCCAGATGGCGGGCGTAGAGTTTCAGCCCGCCGAGGGGATTCTTCAGCTCGTGGGCCACCTGGGTCGCCATTCGGCCGAGCGCAGCCAGCGCTCCGCTTCGAAGCTGCGAAAGCTCGTGGGCGTTTTTGAGAGCCACCGTCGCCTGAAACGAGAAGAGGGCGAGCAGCTCCATGTCCTCCGGGGTCGGGGTGAATCGCTCGGCGCACTCCACTACCAGGGCGCCCACGGGGCCGTTCTTCACCACCAGCGGGGCGGCCAGCGCCACGCGACCTTCGACGCCCGTGATGGTCGTCGGCACCCCTTTCTCGACAGCCGCGGCCGCCGCGGCCTGGAGCGGCTCCCACGCCTTCGGCTGGGTCCCGGCGCTGGCCATGGGGACGACCTGGCCGTGCTCGAGCAGGAAGACGACCGATCGCTCGGCCTCGGTCGCCTCCACCGTGGCCTGGGCGACGGCGTCGAGAATCCGCTCCATGATCCCGGAGGAGGCCAGGGTCTCCCCCACGGCTTTGAGCCGGCCGCGATCGCGCGTCCACCGCCGTTCGGACAGGGCGCGCCCCACCCGGGCGCGGAGCTCGTCCGGGACGAAGGGCTTCGTGAGATAGTCAAAGGCCCCCCGCTGGATCGCGGCCACCGCGTCCTCGATGGACCCGTGCGCCGTCATGACGAGCACCGGCAGCCCCGGCTGGCGCTCATGGGCGGCCTTCATCAGGGCGATGCCGTCCATCGGCTCCATCCTAAGGTCGAAGAGCGCGAGGTCGAACCCTCCCGCGTCCAGCGCGGCCAGCGCCTCGCGCGGACCACCGACGGCGGTCACGCCCAGACCCAGGGCCTCGAGGCGCATCGTCAGCACCTCGCGGATCTCCGGATCGTCGTCAACGACCAGCACCCGCCCCTTCACCGGGGAGCCTCCTCCGGGGCCCGTTGATTTTCCTGCTCCAACCGGATCTCGACCCGCTTGAGCCGCTCCATGTCCTGACGGATTCGGGCAGCCTCCTGCTCCCGCGCGAGGAGCTGCCCCAGGGTATCCCGCCACGCCCGGGCGTCCGCGTCGTACTGGCTATCGGGGTAGTCCTTCACCAGCCGGTCGAAGTGCTCGTGCGCCTGCCGATAGTTGCGGACCGGGCTCCCGGGGGACACTTCCAGCCGCGCCAGCCGGAACAGCGCGGTCGGGGCCCACGGGCTCGTGGGGTACTCCTGAACCACCTGCTCGTAGAGCACGCGCGCTCCCGCGTGATCGCCGTCCTGCGCGAGCCCGTCGGCGCGGTTCACGAGTTGCCAGACCTGAACCCAGTCCGTCACAGGCCGCCACGGCGCGGCGCTGCATGCCGTGAGGACGAGGGCGGCCCCGAGGCACAACGACTTCCGCATTACGGCGCTGCCCCCTCACGAGGAAGGACGACGCTGAACCGGCTCCCCTTCCCTTCCTCGGATTCCGCCCGGACGCTGCCGCCGTGCGCTTGGGCAAAGGCTTTCACGATGGCCAGGCCCAGCCCGGTCCCCCCGCGGCTTCCGTGAGCCTGCTGGTAGCGATCAAAAATCCGCGGAAGGGCTTCCGCGGGGATGCCCACCCCGGTATCCACCACGGCCACCTCGACCTCATCCCCTCGCTCTTCCAGAGCCAGCCGCACGGACCCGCCGGCGGGGGTGAACTTCACGGCGTTGCCGAGGAGATTGACCAGGATCTGGAGGAGCCGTTCCTCGTCGCCGAAGACCTTCACCGAGCCGGCGGCCCCCGCGCGGCCCAAGTCCACCCCCTTCTCCTCTGCCTGGGGGCGGAGCTCGTCGAGGGCCCGACCGGCCAGCCGGTCCAGGTCCACCCACCGCCGCTCGAGGGGAAGCACTCCCGCCCGAAGCCGCGAGAGGTCAAGAATCTGGTTGATGAGCCGGAGGAGCCGCTCGGCGCTCAGGCCGACGATCGTCACCAACCGCTCCTGTTTGGGGGTGAGCGGGCCGTACGCGCCCTCGCGCAGCAGGTGGACGCCCTCTCGGATCGAGGTCAGCGGCGTGCGCAGCTCGTGAGAGATCGTGGAGAAGAACTCTTGCTTCATCGTCTCCACCTCTCGAAGCTGCGCGGCCATCCGGTTGAAGTCCCCCGCCAGATCCGCGATCTCGTCCCGCGTCTCAACCCGGACCGGTTCGCTGAATACCCCGCTCGCGACCTCGTGAGTCGCAGCGGAGAGGACCTTGAGCGAGCGAGTCAGGCGCACCGCCACCCACGCGGTCCCCCCCACGGCCGCCGCCATGCTCGCGACCAACGCGATGAGCACTGCCGTCCAAGTCCGGCGCTCGAGGTCCCGGGCCCGCGCGAGGGCGTCGGCCGCTGCGCTCTGGACCGTGGCCCCCAGCCGGGCAGCCGCCGCCTCGGCGCTGTCGGCGGCCGCGCGACCCGGCCCCTCAGAAAGCGCGAGCGCCGACCCCTTCTGGCCTCGCGCCACCAGCGCGCGCTCCTGCTCGACCAGCGCGCGGTAGGCCGCAAGGCTGGCGCGCAGCTCGGCCAGCCGGCCGCGCTCCTCTTCAGTCTTCACGAGGCCGACCAGACGATCGAGCTCCTCGGTGACGCTCCGCATCCGCCGGATCCAGAACGCGTGATATTCCCGATCGCCCAGTACGACGTAGCGGGTCTCGAGCCGAACGAGCGCGGGAAGCGACTCTCTCACTCCGACCGCCGCCTGCAGGGCGGGAAGGGTCTCGGTCAGGATTCCCCGATTCACCGCCACCAGCCGCTGCATAGCCAGGAGACTCCACGCCGCGACCCCCACGAGGGTTGCGATGAGGAGGGTGGATGTGAGAAAGATTTTCGCGCCGAGACGCATGTGGCTCTGACACTAGCACAAGGCATCGGCCCCTGTCACGAGGCCGACACCGGCGCGACGTCCCCGTCAGGCCCTCGACGCCGTCGGAGCCCCTCAGCCCGGAGTTTCGTCTTGCTTTCCGCTGTGAACTCAATGGGTTCAACATCTCGAAGAGGACGGCCACGCCTTCTCACCGTGCAAGGCCAGGGCCGATTCAAAGCCGCCGATCGGTCATGGCGTCGCCTGCCGAGGCGGGTTCACCGCGTGGCCCATTGCAAACGAGCGTTCGGTGACCTACCATGGGTCGTCGGCGTTCCCCCGCCGGGCAATTCTCGAGGAGGCTCTAGCCGTGAACTTCGGCTTCTCACTTCCGGGTCGCGGGCCGCTCGCCAAGCCCGATCTGCTTCTCAGGCTCGCCCAGACGGCGGAGCGGCTCGGCTACTCCTCGCTCTTCGTGACCGATCATGTCGTCCTCCCGCGGACGAGCAAGTCCAAGTACCCGTACCACCCGTCAGGGCAATTCCCCGGGGGCGTCGACCAGGACTACCTGGAGCCGCTCACCCTGATGACCTACCTCGCGACCGCGACCAAGAAGATTCGGCTCGGAACCAGCGTGCTGGTCGTTCCCTACCGCAACCCGGTCGTCACAGCAAAAATGCTTGCCACGCTCGATGTCCTCTCCGGCGGGCGGGTCATCCTGGGCGCGGGCGTCGGCTGGCTTGAGGAGGAGTTCGTCGCGCTCGGCGCACCGCCCTTCGGCGAGCGCGGCAGGGCCACCGACGAGTATCTGCGGCTCATGCGGGAGTGCTGGACGAAAGATCAGATCCACTTCGACGGGAGGTACTATCGCGTGAGCGATGTCGTCTTCCTTCCCAAGCCCGTTCAGAAGCCCGCGATCCCGATCTGGATCGGCGGCCACACCGACGGGGCCCTCCGGCGCGCCGGAGAGCTGGGAGACGGCTGGCACCCGATCGGCCTTCGCCCTCCCGCGCTGCTCCACCCGCGCGAGTACGCCGAGAAGGTCAAACAGGTCCGCGCGTGGGCGACGCGGACCGGGCGAAATCCAGAGGCGATCACGCTGACCTTCCGCGCGCCGATGGAGGTCTGGCCGAAACGGGCCAAGCCTCGCGCCGGGGACCGCCAGCTCTTCAGGGGAACCGGTGAGCAGGTGATCGCGGACATCCGGCAATACCAGGCGCTCGGCGTGACGCATTTCGTCTTCGATTTCACCGCGCCCGACCCGAAAGCCGTCGTCGCCAATATGGAGCGCTTCGCTGAAGACGTTCGCCCGAAAGTGAGGCGCGCGCCATGACATTCATCGGGTCGGCTCTTCGAGCGCGGGCTGTGCCCGCGCAACCCATGGGGGGAGGTTTCGGAAGGGGGGCGGAGCCCCCCTCCGAGGAGTATGACCCTCGAAGGCTGGGTGCCGGTCCTGGGGGAGCACCTGACTCTGGCCGAGGTGATCGATCTCGCTTTCGATTACCGGGGCAACACCACCGTGGTGAAGGTGGACGGGACCGAGGTGGAGGGGTACATCTCCAACCGCAACAAGGAAGCGCCGGAACCCTTCGTCCAGATCTTCGACCTGGTCGGGAACGGGCCGTTCAAGATCCTGTACTCCGAGATCCGGAACATCAAGTTCACCGGCAAGGATCCGGCGGCCGGCAATTCCTGGCTGGCCTGGCTCGAGCGCAAGGACAGGGAAAAGAAGGGCGCCGTTTGACCGACCTTCTCCTCCTCACCGCCGTCGAGCTTGAAGCTCGGGGCCTGGCCCGCGAGCTGGAGCTCCCGCGCCTCTCCCGCTTCCCGTTTCCGGTCTACGAGGCATCGCGAGGCGGCGCTCGGCTCAGGGTGGCTCCGGTTGGCCTTCGGGCTGCGCTGCTCTCCGACCGGGGGGCGATTCTCGCCGGCGACCTTGTCCGCCCCCTCGTGATCTCAGCCGGCACTTGCGGGGCGCTGGCTCCCGAGCTGGAAGCGGGCGACCTGATCCTCCCGGAGGG
>JACQCL010000026.1 GCA_016201645.1 Candidatus Rokuibacteriota bacterium | reverse complement strand
TTGAGCATCCGGACCGCCACCGGGAAGGTCTGGGGGCGGATGTAGACTTGGAGTTCCTTGTCGGCCGTTTTCACGTCAATCATTTTTGGCTCCTGGGCTCAGGTCGTCAGGGTCAACAGTAGCGAGGGGGGCGTCCGCTGTCAAGCGAACCTGTCGCTCGGAGGGGCGGGTAGGCTCTTGACGGCGGGCTCAGGAACGGGTGGAATGGGGCCATGAACCCCGCCAAAGGCGCGTTCCCGCCCCGCTGGCTGAGGCTGAGCCTCCTGGCCGCAACGCTTTCGGTCCTGGCCGGGTGTGCCACCGCCTTCCCCGAGTGGAGGCCAGACCGCTGTCACCGGTCGGAGAGGGTCCGGGATACGCTGAACTGGGACATTTTCTGCCACCAGAGCCCCTAGGAGGATCTCTCAATGATCGGCGCCCCCAGTGCCAGCTACAGCATGACCGTCAGGCTCGACATCGTGAATCGCCCCGGAATGCTCGGGAAGGTCACCTCCGCCATCGGAAAGGCCGGGGGCGACATCGGGGCCATCGACCTGGTCCAGGTGGGGAAGAAGACCGTCACGCGAGATATCAGCTTTAAGGCCCGCGATGACAAACACGGCACGCAGGTCGTCGATCGTCTGCGCGCGGTCTCCGGGGTCAAGGTCGTCAACGTTTCGGACCGCACCTTCCTCATGCACCTGGGCGGCAAGATCGAGGTGAGGGGAAAGATGGCGGTGAAGACGCGGGACGACCTCTCCATGGCCTACACGCCGGGAGTCGCCCGGGTCTGCATGGCGATCCACGAGGACCCGGAAAAGGCCTACACGCTCACCATCAAGCAGAACTGTGTCGCGGTCGTCACCGACGGCACCGCGGTCCTCGGGCTCGGCGACATCGGGCCACGCGCGGCCATGCCCGTGATGGAGGGGAAGGCCCTCCTCTTCAAGGAGCTGGCGGGCGTGGACGCCTTCCCGATCTGTCTCGCCACCAAGGACGCGAACGAGATCGTGAAGATCGTGAAGGCGATCTCGCCCGTCTTCGGGGGCATCAACCTGGAGGACATCTCCGCCCCCCGCTGCTTCACCATCGAGGAGCGGCTCAAGAAGGAGCTGGACATCCCGGTCTTCCACGACGATCAGCACGGCACCGCCGTGGTGGTCCTGGCGGCGCTGATCAACGCCCTCAAGATCGTCAAGAAGCGGATGTCGGACGTCACCGTGGTCTTCAGCGGGGCGGGGGCCTCCGCCATCGCCACGGGGAAGCTCCTCATGAAGATCGGCGTGCGTCACGTCATCGGCGCCGACCGCAGCGGGATCCTTTACAAGGGGCGTAAGGAGAACATGAATCCCATGAAGGCGTGGTTCGCCGAGCACACCAACCCGAAGCGGCTCCGCGGAGAAATCGGGGACGCGCTCGAGGGGGCCGACGTCTTCATCGGGCTCTCGGGGCCCGGCGTGGTCACGCTGAAGGACATCAAGCGGATGGCCCGGGACCCGATCGTCTTCGCCATGGCCAATCCCGTCCCGGCGATCATGCCCGAGGAGGTGGGCCGGCACGTCAAGGTCATGGCGACGGGGCGCTCCGACTATCCGAACCAGATCAACAACGTGTGCGGCTTCCCGGGGATCTTCCGGGGGCTCCTCGACGTTCGGGCTCGGACCGTCAACGACGGGATGAAGATCGCCGCGGCCCACGGCATCGCCAACATCCTGTCGAAGTCGGAGCTCAACCCGGAGTACATCACCCCGTCGGTGTTCGACAAGCGCGTGGTCGAGGCGGTGGCCACGGCGGTCGCCCAGGCGGCCTACGACACCGGGGTGGCCCGGCGGAAGCGCAAAGTGGTGGCCGTGTAGGCGCCCGGTGGTGATTTCGAGCGCGGGCTTTGCCCGCGCAATCTTGGGGGGAGGTTCGGAAGGGGGGTGGAGCCCCCCTCCGGGGCTTTAGTGGCGACGTACCGGGTGATCTTCTGGAAGGGGATTCCCTCCCTGGTGGAGGCTCAGGACGGCGACCGCGCGGCCCGCGTGCCGCTCTCCCAGCGCTTTCAGGACCTGATTGACGCGGTGGCGATGCGCCAGGGCGCCTCGGAGACCGAGGCCTACCTGGAAGGATGGCAGGGGGGGCCGGCCGGCGACAGGCCGGGAAGCGCCGAGGCCGTCGCTGAGGCCGTCGCCGCCGAGCTCGAGATCTCCTTTGAGGAGTTCCTGAGAAAGAGCCTCCTGGCTCCCTCCCCCTGACTCCGCCCCCGAGGTGGTCCAAATTTGACACCCGGGGCGCGGATTGTCCCAATTTGCCCGCTCCTTACCGGTCCGCCCTTCCCAGTCTATGCCTTATGTACTTGTTTTTCATATATATTTCCCCTGTCCTCCCCCTGGTGAATCGCGGCATGGGCATTGCACGT
>JACQCL010000095.1 GCA_016201645.1 Candidatus Rokuibacteriota bacterium | reverse complement strand
GACGAGGTCGCGGTTCGAGATCCCGCGGGCCGTGAGCTGGCGCCAGAGCCCGGGGCGCCCCGCTTGGGCGGCCACCTCGATGGGGTAGTACTCCTCCCGGTGGAGGCGCTCGACCACGGCCCGAGGGTCGGGAGCCTCCATCACCCCGGTGATCGTCTTCCCCCGCTGGTCCGCCGCCTTATAAACGAAGACCGGCATCCTCACCCCCCGCTGGGGTCAGCCGCTGGGGTCACAGCCGCTGGGGTCAGGTCTTGCAATCCAACATGATGTCTGGGAAATGTTACGCCACTTGAGTGATTGCAAGACCTGACCCCTATTCCTGACCCCTATTCCTCCTCCTGGGTGACGCGGAGGACTTCGTCCACGGTGGTGATCCCGGCCCGGGCCTTGAGCCAGCCGTCCTCGCGCAGTGTCACCATCCCTAGCTCGTCGGTCGCATACCGCCGGATCTCTCCCGTCGGGGCCTTCCGGACGATCAGGCTCCGTACCTCCTCGTTGATGGTGAACAGCTCGTAGATCCCGGTGCGCCCTCGGTAGCCGGTTCCGCGGCACTGGTCGCACCCGGCGCCCCGGAAGAGGGGCTGCGTCTGCTCCAGCGCCTCGGCCATCCCGAGCGCGCGCAGGTCGGCCGGGTCGGGAGCGTGGGGGGCGCGGCAGGCGACGCAGATCCGGCGCACGAGGCGCTGGGCCAGCACGCCGTGGAGCACGGACGACACCAGATACGGCTCGCAGCCCATGTCTTGAAGGCGCGTGATCGCGCCGGGGGCGTCGTTGGTGTGAAGCGTGGAGAAGACGAGATGGCCGGTCAGGGCGGCCTGGATCGCGATCTCGCCGGTCTCCAGGTCCCGGATCTCGCCCACCATGATGATGTCCGGGTCCTGCCTGACGATGTGACGCAGACCGTTCGCGAAGGTCATGCCGATCTTGGGCCTCACGGCGATCTGGTTCACGCCCTTGAGCTGATACTCGACCGGGTCCTCGATCGTGATGATCTTCTGGCCGGGAGAGTTGATCTTGTCCAGGCCGGCGTAGAGCGTCGTGGTCTTGCCGGAACCCGTCGGGCCCGTGACGAGCAGCATCCCGTGGGGACGGCTGATCAGGCGCTCGAAGAGGCCGCGCGTGTCGGGGGCGAAGCCTAACTTTTCGAGGGGGAGGAAGATGGACGAGCGATCCAAGAGCCGCATGACGATGGATTCGCCGTGGACCGTTGGGATGGTGGAGACGCGGATGTCCACGCGGCGTCCGCCCGCAGTGACCCGGATCCGCCCGTCCTGGGGGAGCCGCCGCTCGGCGATGTTCAGCTCGGCCATGATCTTGATCCGCGAGGTCACCGCCGCCTGGAGCCGCCGCGGCGGGGACTCCTGATCGAAGAGGATCCCATCGATCCGGTAGCGGACGCGGAGGCTGTCCTCGAACGGCTCGATGTGGATGTCCGAGGCCTCCGCCGCCACGGCGTTCTCAATCAGGAGATTGACAAGGCGGACGACGGGCGCCTCGAACGCCATGTCCCGGAGCTGGTTGATGTCCTCCTCTCCCTCGCCGGAGGCCGGGCCTTCGTCTCTGATTCCCTCGACGATGCGCTGGAGCGGGCTGGCGGCTCCCGCGCCGTACGTCCGCTCGATCGCCTCCAGCACGGCTTCCTCCGGGGCGACGGTGAGCTTGATCTGAAGCCCGACGGCTTGGCGGAGGTCGTCGAGGAGGAGCGGGTTGGCCGGATCCGACGTGGCGACGGTCAGCGTGGAACCCTCCACGGCCACCGGGCAGACGCGGTAGTGCCTGAGATACTTGGGGGAGAGATTCTTCAGAACGGGAGCGGAAGAGGGCAGCTCTTCGCGGGAGAGGTAGGGGAGGCCCTGCTGCTTGGCGAGCGCTCGCAGCACGTCCTCCTTGCCGACGGCGCCCATCGCCACCAGGATCTCCCCGATGGGAGCCCGCGTGGATTTCTGCCGGGCCAGCGCCTCCCGCAGGATATCCGGCGTGATGAGTCCGCCGTCCAGGAGAACCTGTCCCAGGGGTTGTCTCGCGATCAGAATGGCCATCCGCTGTCGGCGCGCCTCTCTCTTTAAACACTACCGAAGCGCGCTCATGCCCACAAGCAAAAAGAGGCCGACCGCCCCGGCGCGTGGGACCGCTTGACAGGGAGGACCCCGGGCATTAGACTCGCTTCCTTGCCCTGCCCCGGGCAAAACCGATCGAGAGCGGGCGATGACGCCGTATGCGTGGAGTCTGATCCTCGGCAGCGTGGCCGGCCTAGCCGACGTCCTCGGCGCCCTGATCCTCACGGGCAGGGGGCGCTGGGACCGCGCCTTTCTGAAGTACTTCCTCGCGGTGGGCGCGGGGTTCATGCTGGCGGCGGCGTTTATCCGGATGCTTCCCGAGAGCGTGGAGAAGGGCTCGCACGCCTTCTTCTTCGTCCTGCTCGGCTACTTCGGCATCCACCTCTTCGAGCACACGGTCGCTCCGCATTTCCACTTCGGCGAGGAGGTCCACCCCGAGGCGCTCGTGCACCCCTCGGTGGGCTACCTGGCGTTCCTGGGGCTCGGCGTTCACACGATCTTTGACGGGGTCGCGATTGCGTCGGGATTTATCATCCGGCCCGCGCTGGGGTTCCTCCTCTTTTTCGCGGTGCTGCTCCACAAGCTGCCCGAGGGCTTCGCCATGGCTTCCGTGATGCTCGCTTCCGGGGCGACGCCCCGAGCTGCCCTCTGCGCCGGGGCGGCGCTGGGGGCGTTCACGGTCGCCGGCGTGCTGCTGACCTCCCTCTTCATTCACTGGGTCGGCTACGCCCTGGCGCTCTCGGCCGGCGTCACGATCTATGTCGCGGCTTCCGACCTGATCCCCGAGGTGAACCGCGAGCCTGGCCCGGGCGTGGCCTGGGCCGTGTTCGGCGGGCTCGTGCTGTTCGCGGCGGCGGATGGGGTGGTCTCGACCTTCGGCCTCCACTAGTCCGGTCGCTTGCCGGTCGGCCTGCTTGAGTGGTATGTTAATCTGCCTTTGTAGCGCGATTATCGTTCATCCCGGGAGGGGGAGTTGACAAGACGGTCCATGGCGCTTCTGGCGGGGAACCCGGGCAGCCAGGGAGCGAAGATCAAGCGAACCCTCGCCCGGCTCGGCTGCGCGGTGAAGCCGTTGCGCCCGCATCAGGATCTCCTGAGCGTGGTGAAAAAATCGAAGCCGGACATGATTCTGCTGGGCGCCGTTCGGGGCAAGCCGGGCCGCGGCACCCTCTGCCGGCTCTTGAAGCACGACCCGCAGGCCCGGCGCGTTCCGGTTCTGGCCCTCCTCGACTCCCGCTCCGCCCCCGACCAATGGGACCAAGTGGCGCTCGCCGACGAGGTGATCCGCGGGTCGGCGACGGCCCAGGAAATTGCCTGGCGCGTCCGGACGCTGCTCAGGCTGAACCGGCTGACCAACCAGACGCGGCGCGCCGTCAAGTTGCTGCGCGAGCACTCGCGCATTGATGACTTGACCGGGCTCGCCACCCACGGCGCGTTCAAGGAGCGCCTCGAGCGCGAGTTCCACCGGGCGACGCGCTACCGCCGCCCGGTTTCGTTGCTCATGGTGGACGTGGACTACTTCAAGCACTACAACGATCACTTCGGTCATCCCGCCGGCGACCGCCTGCTCCGCCGGGTGGGCCGGATGGTCGCGGGGGAGCTCCGGCGGGTTGACTTCGGGGCTCGCTACGGGGGGGATGAGTTCTCGGTGATCCTTCCCGAGACGCCCAAGGCCGCCGCCGCTATCGTCGCGGAGCGGATTCGGCGGTCGATCGAAAAACACCCCTTTCTCCACCGCGAGTCCCAGCCCCTCGGATGCGTCACGGTGTCCGTGGGCGTCGCCACCTATCCGGAAGACGCTGCGGCAGGCGTCAAGCTGGTGGAAGCCGCTGATCGCGCCCTCTACCGGGCGAAGAACGACGGTCGAAATCGCGTCTGGGGAACGCAGGCGCCCCCGTCTCTCGGCGCGGTGACTGCCACGTGAAAAAGGCGATTCTTGTCCTCCACGGTCCGAATCTGAACCTCCTAGGGAGCCGGGAGCCGAAAATCTACGGTCGCCTGACTCTCGCCGAGCTGGATCGGAAGATCAAACGCTACGGCCAGGCCCGGGGGGTGAGCGTCGAGTGCCGCCAGTCCAACCACGAGGGGGAGCTGATCGACGCGCTGCAGACCGCGAGCCAGAAAGGGTTCGCCGCGGTGGTGTTCAACCCCGGCGCGTTCACGCACTACTCGATCGCCCTGCGCGACGCGGTCTCGGCGATCAGCCTTCCCGTCATTGAGGTGCACCTGTCCAACGTCCATGCCCGAGAGGAGTTTCGCCGCCGCTCGGTCATCGCGCCGGCTGCCCGCGGGCAGATCTCCGGCTTCGGACTGCAGAGCTACCTCCTGGGCATTGATGCCGCGCTGGGCGCTCTGAGGTCCCGCCGGAACTCGCCGGGGGCCCGCCGGTGAATGGGCAGGAACGTCCCGGCGTCTAACCCACAAGGCTGCCGCCGAGGCGGAGCGGATGAGAGCTCCGTTTGAGCTCGGAAGACAGCGAACTCCTTCAGCGATGTCGGGCGGGGGATCCTTCGGCGTTCGAGCCGCTGGTGGAGAAGTACCGGCAGCGGGTCTGGCGGCTCGCGTATCAGATCCTCCGGGACCGCGAAGAGGCGTGGGACGTGGCGCAGGAGGCTTTCATCCGGGTCTATCAGTCCCTTCCCACCTTTCGCGGGCAGTCTGCCTTCTACACCTGGATGTTCCG
>JACQCL010000105.1 GCA_016201645.1 Candidatus Rokuibacteriota bacterium | reverse complement strand
TCGGGGACGACGACCAGCTTGGATTTCGGGATGCCGCGCGCTAGCGCCTCGGCCTCCTCCTGGGTCATCAGGCAGTCCGTCTCGGTCAGGAGCCCGTCGGGGGCGCGGAGGATCAGCGACGGGCAGCGGAGCCGGTGATGGTACACCCAGAGCCGCTCGCGCGCGAGGTTGGCCAGCTCCTCCTCCACGGCGTGCCTGGCCACCCTGGAGCGGACCGCTCCTCCCGGCAGGACTTCCACGTCGTAGCGGAAGTAGCGCTCTAGATAGTCGTTCCAGCGGCCGGCGAACATCGGCAGGCTCTGGAGCAGTTGGAGAAACGCGTCCATCGAGGGGAACTCGACGCCCAGTCGGCTGATCGCGGGGGCGAGGGAATCGAGGATCTCGGCCCTCACGTCGATCCCTCCATCCACGAGGATCAACTTCCTGACGCGCCTGGGAAAGTGCGCGGCGAAGTAGAGGGCGATCGCCGCGCCGAGGGAGTGCCCCATGAGGATGGCGCTCGGCAGGTCGAAGTGATCCAGGAGGGCGCCCAAGTCCTTCGCGTGAATCTCGAGGCTGTAGCCCTTGGACGGCTTGTCGCTCTCCCCCCGCCCTCTGAGGTCGTGGGCGATCACCCGGTGGTCGGGGGTGAGGACGTCGGCCAGGCTCTCCCAGCAGGTGTGGTTGGCCGTGAGGCCGTGAACGCAGACGAGCGTCGGGCCCTTTCCGGGCCAGTCGCGGACGGCCAGAGACACTCCGTTCACCTGGATGTTGAGCAGAAGCGCCCCTCCGGGCCAGTGTCGGCCCGGTTATTGTAGCGTATGTTGCCGGGCCATGGGCAAACCGAGTGATTTTGCGAGCAATCTTGCCATCTCACTTCCTGGCTGAGCTCAAACCTGCGTATGAGAGGTAGGCAGAAATCACCAGCGCGATCCAGCTTACCCAGGCGGGCACTTGGAAGCCTCCGACTACTGCCTCCCATCCGTAGAAAAGTCGAGCGGCGTGGAGCATGGCAATAATGAGAAAAATGGCTCCCGCTGTCATGGAAAAGGATTTGGGACTCATAGCGGTCCTCGTCGAAGAGCTATCAACCTCTCACTTCGTCATACCGTTTTAGTAGTTCTAATCCGTGACCGAAGAGCATGGCCAGGCGTACAGCGATGTGCTCAGGTAAATCGGACTGCATCGTCAGATCAAGTACTTCGTCCAGCGAAGCCGCCAGGTTCTCTCGGTGAACAGCAATCACGAAATCAATGAAGCGGTGCATATCCGGCGAGCGGGGCGTACTCTTGTGGGCGTGGTCGATGAACGCATCGAGCAGCTGCCTCGCCTTCGGGTCCATCACACCCTCCTTCTACCGCCGGTTCTTGCGCCCCAGCCGGTCGAGGCGTTGGCTCAATCCGCCAAACATCCTGCTTGACCCCACTTTCCTCTCTGACCATTTGCTCATAATTGACCTCCCTGGGTCTAACTCTTTCGGGCAAGGCGAGGGCTTCTGAACCTGGCGTAGAATGCCGTCGTCATGCCCCGCGCGCGGATTCACCCCTGGCCCTCCACCGTCGCTGAAGCCCGGCGCCTTCAGCTCCGCCTCCGCCGTCGGCTCCGCATCGGCGGCGGGCCGCGGCGGGTCCGGCTGGTCGCCGGCGCTGACTGCGCCTTTGCACCCGACGGCAGGACCATCTGGGCCGGCATCGTGGTCGTCCGGCTCCCCGGCCTTGAGCCTGTGGCCAGGGCGTGGGCCAGGGGGCGGGTGACGTTTCCCTATGTGCCCGGATACCTCTCCTTCAGAGAGGGGCCCGTCTTCCTCAGGGCGGCCCGGCGGCTTCGGGTCCGACCGGACCTCTGGCTCTTTGACGGGCAGGGGATCGCCCACCCGCGCGGCTTCGGCCTCGCGACTCACCTGGGAGTGCTCCTGGGTGCGTCGAGTGTCGGGTGCGCCAAGTCTCGCCTGGTAGGAGAACACGCCGAGCCCGGTCGTCAGCGTTGGCGCAGCGCTGAGGACGCGCGACGACGTCCGGCCGCTGTATGTCTCCGTTGGCCACCGCATCTCGCTCCGGGCGGCGATCGGCTGGGTGCTCGCCTGCTGCCGCTACCGGGTGCCCGAGCCGATCCGCCTCGCCGAGCAGCTCGTCAACCGCCTCAAGCGCGAGCGGGCGGGACGCTAGTACGTCCCCGGCCGGACGTCGCGATACACGGCCTTCAGCTTCTCGGTGGTGAAGTCGCTCGCCCGGCAGGCGGCGATGATCTTCCGCTCGGCGGCTTCAACCTTCGCCAGCCCCTCTGGAATTCTGGCGGCGATGTCGTGGGGGATCGAGACGATCCCGTGCTGATCGCCGTGGAGCACGTCGCCGGGTCTCACCCAGAGCCCGCCGACCTTGACGGGGAGGCCGAAATCCACCATGTGGACCCAGGCATGGGAGACCGAGACGTGGGCGGCCGCGAACTGAAAGCCCAGCGCGCGCACCTCGTCAAGATCCCTCACCGCGCCATCAGTCACGACGGCGACGCAGCCGAGGGCCTTGTGGATGTTGGCCTGGACCTCGCCCCACTGGGCGCCCTGGCCGCGCGGGTCGTCCAGGTCGTGGACCACGATGACGCGGGGAGCGGGGAGAGAGAGGACATAGTCCCACCAGGCGAAGACGCTCGCCCGGTGGCCTTCCTGGGGCTCGGCTTCGGCGCGGATCAGCGCTGTCACCGCATAGCCGGCCTGTGGACCGCGCTCCGGGAACAGCGCGCGGATCTCCGGGGACATGAACCCGAGGCTCCTTGACCTGAGCTTGAATGTCTCGATGGCGTTGGCCACGCTGGGGCTCGAGATCTTCCTGAGGGGTTTGAAGTCGCGTTCGGTCAGG
>JACQCL010000106.1 GCA_016201645.1 Candidatus Rokuibacteriota bacterium | reverse complement strand
TGTTGCCGGCGGCGAGCGCCGGCGCGAGCTTCCACGTGATGAGCAGCAGGGGAGAGTTCCAGGGAACGATGGCGGCGACCACCCCGAGCGGCTCGTAGCGCGTGTAGTTGAACATGTCGGGCTTGTCGGTGGGTATGACGTGGCCTTCGATCTTGTCGGCGAGCCCGCCATAGTAGTAATACCACTGCGCCATGTAGGCGGTCTGGGCGCTCATCTCGGCGTAGAGCTTGCCGTTGTCGCGCACTTCGATCTCAGCCAGGAACTTGGACTTCTCGCCGACGAGGTCAGCGAGCTTCCTGAGCAGCGCGCCGCGCTTCGAAGCGGTGAGCTTCGGCCATTCGCCGGTCGTGAGCGCCTTGTGCGCCGCGCGCACCGCGCGGTCCACATCCTGCGCGCCGCCTTTCGGAATCAGCGCCCACGGTTTGCCGGTAAAGGGGTTGTCGCTCTCGAAATACTCACCACCGGCGGCGTCCACCCATTCGCCGCCGATGAACATTTTGTACCTGGCCAACGTTCCTGGTGCGGTACCCATAGTGGTTCTCCCACTCAAGACGTAAGCGGTAAGCGGTGTGAAGCCAAGGATGGGAGCTACGTCTATATCGATTTTCCAGACACTCAGCTATGCCCTGGCCGATGGGCCGTTCCGGGTGCTCACGGTGCGGCTGCGGTGTTCGGCCCCCCGCTCAAATCGGGCCGGAGTGATCCTCCCATCTGAGTTTCTCTGAGTTTCTTCTCCCTATACAGCGCGGATGAAGGCGCAGTCAAGCAGCGAAGCCGTGGACCATGAAGGTAGAGACCGGCAGGGCCGAAATCAGGGAGTTGGTTTGGCCCTGATTCTGCCCCCGGCCAGCCCCAACCCCCCTAACTCCCCGTGGTGGCCCGTCTCTGACTTCACCTTTTTCTCGTGCCCCCGGTCATTATCTTCGAGTCTAGCCCCTCGGATACATACTCCGACCCCCACGGCGAGCCCCGCGAATTTCCAAGCGGTTTGAAAAACCTCTCTCCGACCCCCTGTGACGGATCGATAGCCCGGCCGTCCCCCGCCGGGCTCTCTGTCGCCAAATCCCTGGCCCATCAGACGAACCTGTTGGCTAGGAGCCCGAGCGAGCGCGGGTGTGCAGACCCAATTTGACCGATGTCGCACGCTGTATTACCATGTAGTGCAGAGGTAGACAAAGATGCCCACGGCGCCGAAGTCGTTGAGGTTGCGGCCGGGGCTCAGGGCCGAGATCGAGCGGATCGCCAAGCGGAGCCGGCGCTCCTTCTCTGAGGTCGCTCAGGATCTGCTCGAAGAGGCCGTGCGAATGAGGGCCTGCCCGGGGATCTATTTCGCTGACGAGCCGGCTGGCCGGGAAGCCAAGGTCGCCGGCACGGGGCTCGGAGTGTGGGAGGTCATCCGGGACTATCTGGCTGAAGGGGGGAACGCGGAGAAGGTCAAGGAAGCGCTCCCCCAAGTGGGCGACGCCGAACTGAAGGCTTCTCTGCTCTATTACAGGAAGTACCCTCAAGATATCGACGCGGAGATCGCCGAGAATGCGGCGCTCACACCCGAAGCGGTAGAGGCGCGGTTCCCCGGCCTTCTCCGCAAGGCGTGAAGTTCTATCTGGACGCCGACCTGTCACCACGCATTGCCGAACTACTCCGAAAACAGGCGCTTGACGCGGTGAGTGCCCACGAACTGGGCAAGCTGAGAATTCCAGACAAGGATCAGCTGGCCTTCGCGGCGCGGGAAGGTCGCTGTCTGGTGACGAGAGACGCTCGACACTTCACCCTCCTCTCGCAGGAAGCGGTTCGGCGGCAATCTCCCCATGCCGGTATCATCGTCTGTCCGCCGCGCATCCGTGGATTCGAGTTCGGAGCCATTGCCGACGCCTTGATCCGAGTCGCCGAGCGGTATCCCGGCGGCCTCGGCGGCTATGACATCATCTATCTCGACTGATCCCCCAAAGTTTCCTCTTGACGGGGCCGTCGCGCTGGGCTAAGACAAGAGCGGGGATATGATTCCCTGCACTGCAGGTGATGCCGGAGGGAAGTTTCAACCCAATCATACATTCGGGGGCTTGACTGTGAGGGTGGTGTGCAGGCCCCTCCGAGAAGGGGAAGCCTAAAGCCCTCCTATATAGCACCCACCTGGTGACACCAGGTTCGAAACACCGTCGGCACACGGCAGAGGTGGGGAGTAATTCCTGCGACGGCGGGCTGCAAATGCCCGCCGTTTGTGTTTTCTGCCGCCGCCGCGGGGGGAACTGTTGTTGACTTCCCCGATTGAAATAGCCTATAATTCGCTAGGTTTCGCGCGCATTTGATCACTGTCCCGGACTGAAGTATCGACTATGACCAGGGTGACTCGGTCCGGCGAGGACGGGTCCCCTGTTGGAGACGCCCATGACCACGATCTTGATGTGGTTGCTCCCCGTTGTTGCCCTTTTCTCCTTCGTCCTGGGGTTCCTGGTTCAGAAACTGATCATCGAGCGCACTGTCGGGGCGGCCCGCGCCCACGCCCGGCGGCTCGTCGAAGAGGCCGAGCGGGACGCGGAGGCCCGGAAGAAGGACGCCGGCATCGAAGCCAAGGAGATCCTCCTCAAGGCGCGGACCGAGTGGGAAGGGGAGGTACGCCAGCGGCAGCGGGAAATCCAGGAGATCGAGCGGCGCGTGATTCAGAAGGAGGAGCAGCTCGCCCGGCGGCTCGAGGAGCTCGACCGGCGGGGGAAAGACGTCCAGGCGCGTGAGCAGCGCGCCGCGGAGCTCGACCGGACCCTCAAGACGCGAGAGGAGCGGCTGGACCACCTCGCCGAGGAGCAGCGGCGGAAGCTCGAGGTGATCGCCGGGCTGACCGCCGAGGAAGCCAAGCGCCAGCTCGTCGCCCAGATGGAGGAGGAGGCCCGGCGCGAGGCGACCCTGATCGCCATGCGCCTCGAGGAGGAAGCGCGGGAGACCGCCCATCAGAAGGCCAAGGAGGTCCTCGCCACGACCATCCAGCGGCTCGCCCCGGACTACACCGTCGAGACCGCGGTGTCCATCCTCGACCTGCCTTCGGACGACATGAAGGGGCGCATCATCGGCCGGGAGGGACGCAACATCCGGGCGCTCGAGCAGGCGACCGGCGTGGACCTGATCGTGGACGACACTCCCGAAGCCGTCATCATCTCGGCCTACGATCCCCTGCGCCGCGAAATCGCGCGCCAGGCCCTCCAGCGCCTCATCGCCGACGGCCGGATCCATCCGGCTCGGATCGAAGAGGTGGTCGAGAAGGTCAAGAAGGACGTGGATCAGATGCTGAGGGAGGAGGGGGAGAAGGCCTGCTTCGAGGTGGGCGTGCACGGCCTCCACCCCGAGCTGGTCCGCTTGGTTGGCCGGCTGAAGTTCAGGACCTCCTACGGCCAGAACGCCCTCCAGCACTCGAAGGAAGTCGCCTGGCTGGCGGCGATGATGGCCGCGGAGATCAAGGCGGACGCCAAGCTCGCCAAACGGATGGGGCTGCTGCACGACATCGGCAAGGCCCTCACCCACGAGCAGGAGGGGAGCCACCCGGAGCTGTCGGAGCAGGTGCTGACGAAGTACAACGAGTCGCCCGCGGTGATCAATGCGGCGCTCTGCGGCCACGAGAACGTCGAGCCCCAGACCATCGAGGCCGTGCTGGTGGAGGCGGCCGACGGGATCTCCGCCGCCCGTCCCGGGGCCCGTCGCGACGTCCTGGAGTCCTACATCAAGCGGCTCGCGAAGCTCGAGGAGATCGCCACCTCGTACAAGGGGGTGGAGATGGCCTACGCCATCCAGGCGGGGCGGGAGCTCAGGATCCTGGTGAAGTCCGACATGGTCTCGGACCTGGAATCCCACCAGCTCGCCAAGGAGATCTCCAAGCGCATCGAGGGCGAGATGCAGTATCCCGGCCACATCAAGGTCACCGTCATCCGGGAGACCCGCGCGGTGGAGATCGCCAAGTGACGAAGCCGCTGACGGTGCTCGTGGTCGGGGACGTGTTCGGCGAGCCGGGGCGCCGCGCCCTCCTCACACTCCTGCCGGGTCTCAAGCGCGAGCACGAGGTGGACTGCACGATCGTCAACGTCGAGAACGCGGCCGCCGGGGCCGGGGTCACGCCCCCGATCGCCAAAGCGTTCCTGGAGGGCGGCGTGGACGTGATGACCTCGGGCAACCACATCTGGGACAAGAAGGAAATCATCGAGTACATCGTCAAGGAGAACCTGCTCCTGCGGCCGGCGAACTACCCGCCCGGGACTCCGGGCGCCGGCTCCATCGTGGTGAAGGCCGGCCCGCACAAGGTCGCGGTCTTGAACCTGATGGGCCGCGTGTTCCTGCCTACCATTGACTGCCCGTTCCGCAAGGCCGACGAGGAGGTGGCGCGGCTCCGCGAGGAGGCACCGATCGTCGTCGTGGACATGCATGGGGAAGCGACCTCGGAGAAGCAGGCCATGGGCTGGTACCTCGACGGCCGCGTCAGCGCCGTCCTCGGCACGCACTCGCACGTTCAGAGCGCGGATGAACGTATCCTTCCGGGAGGGACCGCCTACATCACCGACCTCGGGATGACGGGTCCGGTGGACTCTGTGATCGGGGTGGACCGGGACATCGCCATCCAGCGGTTCCTCTCGCAGATGCCCATCCGCTTCGAGCCCGCCAGGGGACCCGCAGCCGTGCACGGGGTGGTGGTCCGCGTCGATCCGGAGAGCGGCAAGGCCCTGGAGATCCGGCGGCTGCGCGTTCCGCTCCCGGAGTGAGAGGCTGACCTCGACGTCTCCCCCTCACCCTTCCCTCTCCCCCCACGGGGGAGAGGATTACGGTGAGGGGGTCTTTTCTTGAGGATCCATGGCTCAGATTCTCGACGGCAAGGTCGTCGCTCAGAAGGTGCTCGCCGAAGTCAAGGCGGGGGTTTCGGCTCTCAAGAGCGGGAGCGGCGTCACGCCGACGCTCGCGGTAGTGCTGGCGGGTGACTTTCCGCCCTCCAAGATCTACATCGCGAACAAGAAGAGGATGGCCGCCGAGGTCGGCATCGCCTCGCGCGACTTTCTCTATCCCGGGGGCCTTTCCCAGCCCGAACTGCTCGCGCTCCTCGGCCGCTTGAACGCCGACCCCGGCGTCCACGGTATCCTGCTCCAACTGCCGCTTCCCGGAGGATGCAACGAAGACGAGGCCATCGCCGCGATCGCACCCGAGAAGGATGTGGACGGCTTTCACCCGATGAACCTCGGCCACCTCCTGGCGGGCGCCCCTACCGTCCTCCCGTGCACGCCCGCAGGCATCATGGAGATCCTCGACCACTACGGCGTCGAGCTGAAAGGGGCGGAGGCGGTGGTGGTGGGGCGCTCCCGCATCGTCGGCAAGCCTCTGGCCCAGCTGCTCCTGGCCCGCCACGCGACGGTGACCATGTGCCACACGCGCACCCGCGATCTCGCCGCCCACACCCGGCGGGCTGAGATCTTGTGCGTCGCGGCGGGGCGGCCCCAGGTCATCACCGGGGACATGGTGCGCGAGGGCGCGGTGGTGGTGGATGTCGGGATGAACCGCCTGGAGAGCGGGAAGCTGGTCGGCGACGTGGAGTTCGAGACGGCGGCGAAGCGGGCGCGCGCGATCACGCCCGTCCCCGGCGGCGTGGGCCCGATGACGGTGGCGATGCTCATGAAGAACACGCTCCAGGTCGCCCGCCGCCAACTCGGAACCCCCTCACCCCAACCCTCTCCCCCCCGGTGGGAGAGGGGGAAGAGCTGATTACCTCTCCCCCTCAGGGGGAGAGGACAAAGGTGAGGGGGCGAGGGTGGAGAGGCTGCATGACTGACAATCGGCAGATCTGGACGGTGTCGGAGCTGACCGCGCGGGTCAAAGAGCTCCTCGAGGCCCACTTCCCCGCCTTCTGGGTCGAGGGCGAGATCTCCAACTTCAGGATCTCGTCGGCCGGCCACGCCTACTTCACGCTCAAGGACGAGACGGCCCAGCTCAAGGCCGTGCTCTTCAAAGGCAAGGGGCGCCGCCTCCGCTTCGAGCCCGCCGATGGCCTTCAGGTGCTCGCCTTCGGGGGACTCGACCTCTACGCGCCGCGGGGCGAATACCAGCTGGTCGTCGAACTTCTGGAGCCCAAGGGGCTCGGCGCGCTGCAGCTGGCCTTCGAACAGCTCAAGACGAAGCTGGCGGCCGAAGGGCTCTTCGACGCCGAGCGCAAGCGCCCGCTCCCGCGCTTTCCCAAGAAGATCGGCATCGTCACGTCCCCCGGCGGCGCGGCGATCCGCGACATCCTCCAGATCATCGCCCGCCGCTTCGCCGACCTCCACATCGTGATCGCCCCGGTGCGTGTCCAGGGAGAGGAGGCGGCGGGCGAGATCGTCGGCGCGCTCCAGGACCTGAACCAGTTGGGCGATCTCGACGTCATCATCGTGGCCCGCGGCGGCGGGTCGCTGGAGGATCTCTGGGCCTTCAACGAAGAGGCGGTCGCCCGGGCGATCGCCGCCTCGAAAGTCCCCGTCATCTCAGCGGTGGGCCACGAGACCGACGTAACCATCGCGGACTTCGTGGCTGACCTCAGGGCACCCACGCCTTCTGGAGCAGCAGAACTCGTCGTGGAGGAAAAGCAGGCGGTGGCGGAGTGGCTGGTCGGTCTCTACGACCGGATGAAGCGCGCGATCCGCCATCGGATCCGGAGGCACCGCGAGCAGGTGGAGTTCCTGGCGCGGCGGCGGGTCCTCACGGACCCGGCCCGGCCGGTGCGCGACCTCGAGCGCCGCCTCGACGACCTGACGGCGCGGCTCAGCGCCGGCCTCACCGGAGCGCGCAGGGAGGCCCGCCATCGCGCGCTCCTGGCGACAAAGTCCTTGCTTTCCAAGAGCCCCTTGGCTAGGATTTCGAGCGTCGCGCAGCTGCTCGATCAAGTTGGCGGACGTCTCGAGGCCGGTGTCGCGCGACGGATAGAGCGGGCCCGCGACAGCTTGAGGACGGCCCTGGGCCAGCTGGACAGCCTCTCCCCGCTGGCGGTCCTCAGGCGCGGCTACAGCCTGACGCGGCTCCCCTCGGGAGAGATCGTCCGCTCGGGGCGCCAGGTGGGGGCCGGGAGCCTCATCGAGGTGCTGCTGCACGAGGGGACGCTCGGGGCCCGGGTGACCGAGGTGAAGGAGCGCGATGACCGACCTCAAGTTTGAAGACGCCCTCGCTCGGCTGGAGGAGATCGTTCAGACCCTCGAGTCCGGCAATCTCCCGCTGGAGGAATCGCTCAAAGCATTTGAAGAGGGAATCCGGCTCGCGCGCAGCTGCGCCAAGTACCTAGAGGAGGCGGAGCGGCGGATCGAGCTGCTGACCAAGGACGAGGCCGGCCTCCTCAAGACCCAGCCGTTCACGTTCGAGGGCGCAGGGGAGGAGGGGAAGTGAGCTTCGACCTCGACCGCTACCTGGCGGACCGTCGCCGGGCCGTGGACGAGGCCCTCGAGCGCTACCTCCCCGCCAAAGATGCCCCTCCGGCCACGGTCCACGAGGCGATGCGCTACAGCGTCTTCGCGGGCGGCAAGCGTCTCAGGCCCATCCTCGTGATCGCGGGGGCCGAAGCCGTGGGGGGGACGATGGAGCGCGTCCTGCCGACCGCCTGCGCGTTCGAGCTGATCCACACCTACTCGCTGATCCACGACGATCTGCCGGCCATGGACGACGACGACTACCGGCGCGGGCGGCTCACCAATCATAAGGTGTTCGGGGAGGCGATCGCTATCCTGGCGGGGGACGCGCTCCTGACTCTGGCCTTCGCCCTGCTCGCCGAGCATGCCTCGCTGGAGGTGATGAAGGAAGTTTCCCGCGCGGCGGGAACGTTCGGGATGATCGGGGGGCAGGTGGCGGACATCCAGTCCGAGGGAAAGTCGGTGGACGCCGAGACGCTCGAATACATCCACCGCCACAAGACGGCCGCGCTGATCCGCTGCGCGCTTCGGAGCGGCGCGCTCCTGGCCGGCGCGGCTCCCAGCGCGCTTCGGGCCATCAGCGAGGCCGGCTCGCACCTCGGGCTCGCTTTTCAGATCGTGGATGACATCCTTGACGTGGAGGGGAGCCTCGAAGCCCTCGGAAAGACGGCCGGGAGCGACCGGCGGAAGAAGAAGGTGACCTACCCCGACCACTTTGGTCTGGAAGCCTCCCGGCTCAAAGCCAAGTCGCTGATTGAAGATGCCAAAGCCGCCCTGGCGCCTCTCGGTCCGCGGGCTGAGCCCATCTGGGCGCTCGCTGATTTTATTTTCCAAAGGAAATCCTGAATGTCGGCGATCACCGAGATCCACGCCCGCGAGATCCTCGACTCCCGAGGCAATCCCACCGTGGAGGTGGAGGTCCTCCTGGAGAGCGGGGGCTTCGGCCGGGCTGCCGTGCCCTCCGGAGCCTCGACCGGGACGCGCGAGGCCGTCGAGCTGCGGGACGGCGACGCGAAGCGGTACGGCGGCAAGGGCGTGCGCCGGGCCGTGAAGAACGTGGTGGAGGTGATCGCTCCCGAGCTGGAAGGGACCGAGGCGGCCGAGCAGGCGGCGGTGGATCGCATTCTCCTCGAGCTGGACGGCACCCCCAACAAGTCTGCGCTCGGCGCCAACGCTCTCCTCGGTGTTTCCCTCGCGGTGGCCCGGGCCGCCGCCGACGAGGCGGGGCTGCCGCTCTACCAGTACCTGGGCGGGGCCGGCGCCCGGCTCCTCCCGGTGCCGCTCATGAACGTCTTCAACGGCGGCGTCCACGCCGACAACGGGTTGGACATCCAGGAGTTCATGCTGGTCCCCGCCGGCACCGAGAGTTTCTCGGAGGCGCTCCGGACGGGCGCCGAGGTCTTTCACACCTTGAAGGCTCTCTTGCGCGACAAAGGGCTCTCCACGGGCGTCGGAGATGAGGGCGGCTTCGCTCCGGCGCTCGGATCGAATACCGCAGCGCTTGATCTTCTCCTCCAGGCCATCGAGCGGGCCGGCTACCGGCCGGGGGAGGACGTGCTCCTGGCCCTGGACCCCGCCGCGAGCGAGTTTTTCCACGGCGGGCGGTACCGGTTCCGCGCCGAAGGCAAAGAGCGGAGCTCGGAGGAGATGGTGGCCTTCTACGAGTCGCTCCTCGATCGCTACCCGCTCTGCTCCATCGAGGACGGCCTCGCCGAGCAGGACTGGGAGGGGTGGGTGGCTCTTACCCGCCGCCTCGGGTCGCGGGTGCAGCTGGTCGGCGACGATATCTTCGTCACGAACCCGGCGATCCTCCAGGAAGGCATCCGGAAGGGCGTGGCCAACGCGGTCCTGATCAAGGTGAACCAGATCGGGACGCTGACCGAGACCCTGGAGGCGATCGAGCTGGCCAAGCGCGCGGGCTACGGCACCGTGATCTCCCACCGCTCCGGCGAGACGGAGGATGCGTTCATCGCCGACCTGGCCGTCGCGGTGAACGCGGGGCAGATCAAGACGGGGTCGCTAGCGCGCGGCGAGCGCACCGCCAAGTACAACCAGCTGCTCCGGATCGAGGAGGAGCTGGGGGAGGCCGCCTCCTGGCCGGGCCGGGCGATCTTCGCGCGGAGGGCCAAGTGAAGCGCCGGGCACTGGTGAGCGCGGGGCTCGGGCTGGTCACGGCGGGGCTGCTTGTCTTCGGCGGCGCGGGCCTCGTCCGCGTCTGGCAGATGAAACAGGAAGTGCTGGCGATCGAGCGGGAAATCCGGGACCTCCGCGCGGAAGCCGACCGGCTCAGCCGGACCGTGGACCGCCTGCGCGAGGACCCGGCCCTCATCGAGCAGATCGCCCGCGAGGAGCTGGGCATGGTGAAAGGAGGCGAAAAGGTACTGAAGTTCCCCACGGAGAAGCGCTGAGATGGATCTGCTCCTCCTGCTCTTCGCGATCAGCTTGCTCCTGAACGGGCGCGGCGCCTTCAAGCTCCTGCTCGACTGGAAGGGGATGCGGACCACGGTCGGCTTCGTCAAAGAAGCCTACGCGGCGGTGGACCGGCTGCCCGAGGAGACGGCGTTGGAAGAGGACGACCGGACCCCGATCTTTCTTCACCTCGT
>JACQCL010000003.1 GCA_016201645.1 Candidatus Rokuibacteriota bacterium | reverse complement strand
TGTCACACCTGGAGCTCTACTATCTCGGGGCGCATCTGGCGCCCCAACACGCCAACCCGCGCGCCGGCCACCGGAAGCTTGAACCGGCGAGGGCCCGCGCTGCCCGGGTTGAGGTACAGAACCCCGCCACGGAGCTCGACCGAGGGGCGATGAGAGTGCCCCGAGACCACGGCAGCGTAGCCCGCGACCGTGGGAGCGACGTCAAGCTGCCGAATCTCGTGCAGCACATAGAAAAGGAGCTCGCCTACCTCGACAATCTGAGTGGCAGGAACACCCGCCGCCCAGGCCCCCTCGTCGTTGTTCCCTCGGACCGCGAACGTTGGGGCGACCTCACGGAGCTGTTCGATTACTTCAGGTCTTCCGATGTCGCCCGCATGGATGATAACATCCGAGCCTTGGAGGGCGGCGACGGCCTCCGGCCGAAGCAGACCGTGCGTATCGGAGATGACGCCCACAAGCATTGGTAGAAATCAGGCGCGGTGCCCTTGCGGGCCCGGGTTCCTGAATCCCCCTTTCAAACCGTGCGTGCCGATTTCCGGCACACGGCTTACGGATCGTCTTCTCATGCTGCGTGCGCGCTCCCGGGGTAGCGAATCGTGCCGACCAGGCGGTGCAGGCCGAACTCCTTCACGAAGCGGGCCGGCGGCCACTCCCGGTTGGCGAACGGTCGCGGTCGGTCCCGCCGTCCCCGGTACATCAACCGAACGAGCCTCTGGTTGACGTACCAGTCGACCTGCTGGAACTTCAGCGACGCGTTCCCCGTCCGGAAGTAGTTCCCCCAGCCGCGCAGCACCGGGTTCAGGTCCCGGACCACTTCCCGGATGTCCTTCATCCCGGCCCTGCGCCGACGGTCCGTCAGTTCCCGGATGCGTTCGCGCACACGGTTCATCGCCTTCGGTGAGGGCCACCGGAACAGGTACATGCGCCCCTTGAAGTGGGAGCGCAGCACCCGCAGGTAGCACCCCAGGAAGACGAAGCCCTCGCGGCCGATACCAAGCTCGACCACGCGCGTCTTCTCCGGGTGAAGTTCGAGACCCATCCCGGTGAGTATCTCCCGAACCCTCCGCAGCGCCTCCTCCGCCTGGGCCCGGCTTCGGCACAAGACGACGAAGTCGTCGCAGTAGCGTATCAGGAGTCCCAGGTGCCGGTACTCGCGCTCCCAGGTCTCGTCCAGGACGTGCAGGTAGACGTTGGCCAGGAGCGGCGAGATGACCCCACCCTGCGGCGTTCCCGCAAGCGTGTTCCTCACCGTCCCCTCCTCCATCACCCCCGCCTCGAGCCACTGCCGCAGGAGCTTCAGCACCCGCCGGTCCGAGATACGTCGCTTCAGGAGTTCCATCAGCCTCGACCGGTCCAGCCGGTCGAAGAACTGACGGATGTCCCCGTCCACGACGACTCGATGGCCGCGACCCCCATGCAGGCGAATCGTCTCCAGCGCGCCCGTCGCCCCCCGCCGTGGCCGGAATCCGTGCGAACAATCCCGGAAGTCGGCCTCGAAGATGGGCTCCAGCACAAGCTTGGCTGCCGCTTGCACCACCCGGTCGCGCACCGTCGGTATCCCCAACGGCCGCTGCGTCCCGTCTCCCTTCGGAATGTACCGCCGCCGCACCGGCTGCGGCCGGTACCGTCCGTCCCGCAGGCGTCGCGCCACGCCTTCCAGAAATGGCGCCACGCCCTGCCGCTCGATGGTGGCCAGGCTTTCACCGTCCACCCCGGCGGCACCCCTGTTGGCCTTCACGCGCCTCCATGCTTCCGCCAGGACGTCACCCCGGCAAATCCGGTCGTACAGCGCATGGAAGCGCCGCCCCCGGCTGCGCTTGGCAGCCATGAACAGTCCGCGCTGGAGTTGTCGTGCTTTGTCTTCGGGGTTGTTGGGCCTCGCGGCCATGCCCTCGCACTTACCTCCGGTCGCGGACGCGACGAAACCAGGGCCCCTTCCCTCCGCCGGGTCTGTCCGTCCCGGCTTCACCGGTACTATGGGCCCCTCGGACTCCCTCCCGGCACGGCCCCCTTTCGCCTTCGGCTTATAGGGGCCGCCTTTGCCCGACGTGGCCGCCGGGGAGGGTCTCTCCTGTTCCGTGCCCGGCTGTCGCTGCGTGCCGTCCTCCCTACCCCGGGAGTGTCCTGCGCGCCTCCGGTTCTCGCACGCGCAGTCTGTTGCCTTCGCCGCGACATGACCGGCTCGGCCACTCCGCCTTTCGGCTCCTATCTCACGAGGCTGCAAGGTTCACTTGATGTTCGGCCCGCACCTTTGCCCCCCTCCCGCGCGCCATACAGCGCGCGGAGGGCTCTCGACGCTCCGCTTGGTCCGCGGAAATCTCTTCCCGCGTCCGGAGCCTGCTACGCGACGCCCCGGCGGGCTTATCGCGGCGGGACTTCCACCCGCTAGTCCGGCACAGCACCGCGGCCCCTCACCAAGGAACCAACGTGATGGGTCGTGTTCAGGACGCACCATCGGGCGATTATAACCCGGCCGGCCCGTCCTTCGGTTCGAGGCCGAGCTCCCAGAAGAGGAACGTCCAGGCGTCGGTCGCCTCGTCGATCAGCTTGGACAGCGGCTTGCCGACGCCGTGCCCCGCCCTGGTCTCCGTGCGCAGGAGGACCGGGCGCTCGGAGGAGGTGGCGGCCTGGAGCCGGGCCGCCATCTTGCGGGCGTGCATCGGATCGACGCGGCTGTCGCTGTCGGCCGTGGAGATGAGCACGGCCGGGTAGGCGGTGCCGGGCTTGACGTGGTGGTAGGGTGAGAAAGCGTACAGCCAGCGGAACGCGTCGGCCGACTCGGCCGATCCGTACTCCGGGATCCAGAGCCGCGCGATCTGGTAGTTCTGGTAGCGCAGCATGTCGAGCAGCGGCACCTCGCAGACGACCGCGCGGAACAGGTCGGGCCTCTGCGTCAGCGCCGCGCCGACCAGCAGCCCTCCGTTGCTCCCTCCCTTGATCGCCAGCCGCTCCGGGCTCGTGTAGCTGTTCCGGATCAACCACTCGGCGGCGGCGATGAAGTCGTCGAACACGTTCTGCTTCCTGTCGAGCATCCCGGCGCGGTGCCACGACTCGCCGTACTCGGCGCCGCCGCGCAGGCTCGCCTGGGCGAACACGCCGCCGCGCTCCAGCCACAGCACGGACGACCGCATGAAGGCCGGCGTCACGCTGACGTTGAAGCCTCCGTAGCCATAGAGGAGCGTGGGGTTCATCCCGTCGAGCCGGAGCCCCTTGCGGTGCACCAGGAACATGGGGACTCGCGTGCCGTCCTTCGAGGAGTAGAACACCTGCTTCACCTCGAGGCCCGACAGGTCGATGTCGGCCTTCACCCGCTCCCAGACCTCGGTCTTTCCCGACTTCAGGTCGTAGCGGTAGACGGTCGGGGGCACGGTGAAGGAGGAGAACCCGAAGAAGGCCTCCTTGCCGTCGGGGCGGCCACTCACCCGGTCGATCGTGCCGAGCGTCGGCAGCGCGAGGTCGCGGACCTTGTGACCGTCGCCCGAGAACACCGCCAGGCGCGACGACACGTCCTTGGTGAGGTGGGCGACGATCTGGCCGCCGACGCACTCGACCTGGGTCAGGACCGCGTC
>JACQCL010000086.1 GCA_016201645.1 Candidatus Rokuibacteriota bacterium | reverse complement strand
GCCGAAATCAAGGGCGTCTCCCGATCCGAGAGGAAGCGGCGCGTGGCCGAGGTCATGGATCGCTGCGACATCGCCGACGTCCAGCACCGGCTCATCGGCAAGCTCTCCAAGGGCTATCGCCAGAGGGTTGGGCTCGCCCAGGCGCTGGTCAACGACCCGGACGTGCTGATCCTGGACGAGCCCACCCTCGGGCTCGACCCGGTGCAGATCGCCGAGATCCGTGCCCTCATCAAGTCGCTCGCCGGCCAGCACACGGTGATCCTTTCGACCCACATCCTCCCCGAGGTCTCCATGGTCTGCCAGGGGGTGATCATCATCCACCGGGGCCGCATTGTGGCCCGGGGGAGCCTGGATCGCCTGGCGGAGGAATTCTTCCCCACGTCCAGGATCCAGCTCCAGATTGCCGGTCCCGCCGACGCTGTCGGGGCTGCCCTCCGCCAGGTGCCGGGGGTCCTCCGGATCGAGCAGCAGCCGGTGGGCGACGGGGTGTGGTTGTATTTGGTAGAGTCCACACGGGGCCGGGACGTCCGCGCGCAGATCGCCCAGCTCGTCGCCGAGCGGCGGTGGGGGCTCCTGGAGCTTCACCAGGAGGGGATGAGCCTGGAGGAGGTCTTCCTCCGGGTCGTTGCGGGGGAGGAGGAGGTCGTGGCCGACGTGCCGGAGAACGGGCAGGGGGCCTGATGCGCGTCTGGACTATCTTCAAGAAGGAGATGCGCCTCTACTTCACCTCCCCGGTCGCGTACGTCGTCTTCACGTTTTTCCTGTTGATCGTGGGCTACTTCTTCTACTCGATCTTCGCCTTCTACAATCTCACCTCCATGCAGGCCGCGATGAATCCGGTCTTCGCGCGGGACCTGAACATCACCGATGCCGTCATGCGCCCTCTCTTTTCCAATACCGGCATCATCCTGCTGTTCTTCATGCCGATGCTGACGATGCGCCTGTTTGCCGAGGAGAAGCGGAGCGGGACGATCGAGCTGCTGCTGACGTTCCCCGTCCGGGAAGGCGAGGTGCTCCTGGGCAAGTTCGCCGCCGCGATGGGCCTGTTCTTGATGCTTCTCGGCTTCACCGCCCTCTACCCCATCATCGTCGGGTATTTCGCGCGGGTTGAATGGGGACCCCTGCTGTCTGGGTATCTCGGGCTCGTGCTCCTCGGCGGCGCGTTCCTCGCCGTGGGGCTTTTGGTCTCGTCGCTCACCGAGAATCAGATCGTCGCGAGCGTTGTGACCTTTGTTGTGCTGCTGATCTTCTGGGTGATCGGGTGGGCCGCCGATCTCGCCGGATCCAACTGGAAGGCGCTCTTCCAGTACCTGTCCATCTCGGAGCACCTGGAAAACTTCGGGAAGGGCGTGGTAGACACCAAGGACGTCGTCTATTACCTGAGCGTGATCGCGCTCTCGCTCTTTCTGACCATGCGGTCGCTCGAATCAAAGCGCTGGCGAGGGTGAGATGAGCCGCCGCGTCATTCTCACCATTTGCCTCTGGTCAGGCGCGGTCTTGCTGGTGGCGCCGATCGGGATGTGGCTGTCCGACGTCCAGCTCTTCGCGTTCCACGTGCGGCAATTCTGGGCGGTCCCCCTCCTGCTCGGCCTGGGGCTGGCGGCCCTCGGCGTGTACGCGAAATTCAACGAGATCAAGGAGAGGTTCGGCCACCGGACCGCGAGGTACTGGTTCAACGCCGTGGTCATGGTCGGCCTCGCCTTCGGGATCGTGGTGGTCGTGTCCGCCCTCGTCACCCGTCACAGCTACCGGTGGGACTTGACCGAGAACCGCCGCCACAGCCTCTCGCCGCAGACCATCAAGATTCTTCAATCCCTCAAAACCGACGTGACCGCGACCGCGTTCTATCGGACGGATCAGCCGGGGAAGCGGGGGGCAGAGGACCTGTTCAGGCAGTACGAGTCGTACTCGGGCGGGAAGTTCAAGGGAAAGAGCGTGGATCCGGACCGGGAGCCGGGCCTCGCGCGCCGGTACGGGGTGGAGTCGTACGGGACCGTGGTTCTCGAAACCAAGACCAAGTCTGAAAAGGTGACCGACGCCGAGGAAGAGAAATTGACGAACGGCCTGATCAAAGTGACCCGCGAGGGCAACCGCGTCGTTTACGTCGTCAGGGGCCACGGTGAGCACGAGCTCTCCAACACCGAGCGTCCCGGTTTCAGCGAGGCGAAGGCCGCCATGGCGCGGGCCAATTACGAGGTGAAGGAACTGCTGCTCGCGCGGGATCCCAAGATTCCGGACGGGGCAGCGCTGGTCATCGTGCCGGGCCCGAAGAACGACCTCTTCCCCCAGGAGCTGGAGGCGCTCGACAAATACCTGGCCCGCGACGGCAAACTGCTGCTGATGGTGGACCCTTTCCAGGCAGAGGGCCTGAAGAAATACCTGGCGAAGTACGGAATCACGCTCGGAGACGACCTCGTGGTGGAGCTCAATCCGCTGGGCCGCTTGTTCGGGATCGGGCCGGAGGTGCCCGTGGTCAGCCAGTACGAATCGCACCCGATCACGCGGGACATGGGGGGGCAGATGACGCTCTTCCCGTTGACACGGTCGGTCAGTCCCGCCAAGACGCCGCCCAAGGGCGTCACGGTGCAGCCGCTGGCCCGGACCAGTCCGGAGAGCTGGGGGGAGACCAATCGGGAGGAGCTCCAGCGCGGGCAGTTGACGCGTGACCCCCAGGATAACAGCGGACCGCTTCCGGTTGCGGTTGTGGCGACGATGGACAAGGCGCGGCTCGTGGTCGTGGGAACCTCCAACCTCGCGTCCAACCAGTTCTTCAACGCCGCCGGGAACCGGGATTTCTTCCTCAACGCCGTCAGCTGGCTCGCCGAGGAGGAAAATCTGATCGCGATCCGCCCGAAGGAGACCAAGCAGGCCCCGGTGATCCTCACCGCGAGCCAGGGACAGGCGATCTTCTGGCTCCCGGTCGTCATCCTGCCCGGTATGGCTGCCGTGTGCGGGATTGCTGTGTTCCTGCGCCGGCGCGCCTCCACCTAAAGCCATGGTCTCGTGGGCAAAGCCTCGTTGGAAGGGGGGCGAAGCCCCCCTCCGAGGGTAGCTATGCGCTGGAAGACGACGTTCGCCCTCGGACTGATCTTTGCCTCCCTCGTGACGTTCTATTATCTCTACGAGGTCCGTTGGGCGCCCGAGCGTGAGCGGGCGACGGCGGCCAAGGGTCGTCTCTGGACCGTCGAGGCCAAGGACGTGGAGGAGGTCGTCTTCAAGCGGAAGGCGAATACCCTTCGTCTGAAGCGGGAGGGCGACGACTGGCTCCTCCTGGCACCCGTGAAGACGAAAGCGGACGGCAGTTCGGTCCGGGACTTGATCACGAACCTGATCACGGCCAAGGCAGACCGGGAGATCGATCCCAATCCGACAAACCTGCCCGAGTTCGGTCTCGATCCCCCCGTGGTGGACATCGGCGTGACCGTCAAAGGAAAGAGTGAGCCGCTCACCCTCCTCCTCGGCGGGAAAAACCCGACGGGGGTGTGGGTCTACGGCAAGACGAAAGACAAGCCCGGCGTGTTCCTTCTCTCCGACTTCCTCCTGCGCGACACGACCAAGCCCGTGGCGGACTACCGGGACAAGACGATCCTGGCGTTTGATCGGAAGGACGTTACGGGCCTCGAGATCAGGATCGGTGGCGACCTCCTGGTGGCCGAGCCTGAAGCCGAGACGAAATGGAAGATCACCAAGCCGGTCTCCCTCCGGGCAGATTGGGACGTAATCTCGGATTTCCTGGACAAGCTCCGCTTCACGAAGGTCAAGGAGTTCGTGGCTGACGCGCCGGCGTCGCTGGCCCCGTACGGGCTCGACCGCCCCACGCGGGTCAGCCTCTCGCTCCGGAAGGAGAAGGACCGGACCTCGCAGGCGCTTCTCTTCGGCAAGCCGGCTCCCGCCAAGAAGGGCGTCTATGCGATGCGACCCGGCGAGGGGAGCGTCCTGCTTGTCGGCGACGATCTTTGGGAGGCGCTCCCGAAAAACGTGGCGGTGTTGCGGGACAAAACGGTCCTCGACTACGACCGGGACAAGCTCGCGCGGCTCGAGCTGGAGAGCCCCAAGGGGAAGGTGCTCTTGACCAAGGACGGGGAGAAGTGGCAGATCGTGGCGCCCGAGCCGTTCAAGGCCGATGACGGCGAGGTGGGTGGGCTCCTGTGGAAGATCCGCTCCATGCGAGCCCAGGGCTTCCTTGGCGATGGGCCGGCGGCCATCGATCGCTACTTGGCCAGGCCGGAGGTCAGAGTCTCCCTCTGGGAGCAGGGTCGGTCGGCGGCGAAGACCCTGCTGCTCGCGCCCTCCCCCGACACGCGGCGCGGCAAGGCGATGGCCTATGCGGGGGTCACGGGGCAGGGGCCTGTTATGCTCGTGGACGCGCAACTCCTCCGCGACCTCGCCAAGTCGGCCACCGACGTGCGCGACCGAGCCCTCTTTTCGTTCTTCGATCCCAAGGAGGTGAAGCGGGTGCGCGTGAAGAGCGGTGGGCAGGCGATGTCGCTCGAGCGCAGGGGCGAGACCGACTGGCGGGTGACCGAGCCCAAGGCCGGCAAGGCCAGGGAGAACAAGGTCACCGATTTCCTCTACAATCTCCGCGTGCTTCGATGGAAGGAGCTCGTGTCGCCAAAGGGCGAGGATGCTGCTCGGTACGGCCTGGACAAGCCCTCGTTCGAGGTCACCCTCTACAAGGCCGACGGCAAGGAGTTGGGCAGCCTCGTGGTCGGCAGGAAGGACGCCGAAAAGGTGTATGTCAGGGCGGGGGGTTCACCGACGGTTTTCGCCCTCGACCCGAAGCAACTCGGCGACCTGCCCAAGATCCCCGACGACCTCCAGGGCTGACGACCCGCCCGCAAGGGGCGGGTGCCCGTAAAGGTAGCTCGCCTCCGCTCGCGCTTGCGATGGTAGGATGAGGGCATGAGCGACGCGATCTACCTGAAGCAGATGGAGCTGGGCCCCATGCAGAATTTCGTCTATCTCGTGGGGGACCCCGTCGCGAGGCAGTGCGTGGTGGTGGACCCGGCGTGGGAGATCGAGACCATCGTGCAGACCGCCGCGGCCGACGACATGACGATCGTGGCGGCGCTCGTCACCCACACCCACCAGGACCATGTGGGGGGCCATCTGTTCGGGATGGACATCCCCGGCGTCGAAGACCTCCTGGAGAAAGTCAAGACCAAGGTGTACGTCCACAAAGCCGAGCGCGAGTTCCTGAAGGGGTACGGCTCCGACCTGGTGAAGGTGGACGGGAACGACACGCTCCGGGTCGGGCGGCTTGAGCTCACGTTTCTCCATACGCCGGGGCACACGCCCGGCTCCCAGTGCTTTCTGGTGGATGGCCGGCTGATCTCCGGCGACACGCTCTTCATCGGCTCCTGCGGTCGCACCGATCTCCCCGGCAGTGATCCGACGGAGATGTACTACTCGCTCACCCAGCGGCTCGCGAAGCTCCCCGACGAGACCGTGCTCTTTCCCGGCCACAACTACGGCGGGCTGTCGTCCACCATCGGGAACGAAAAGCGCGGCAACCCATTCATGCGATTCGCCGCCCTCGGGGACTTCCTGCGCGTGATGGGCGGCGGCCGCATCGTCCTGCCATAGCCTCAAAGGCGTTCTTTATCGTCAACCCCGCTGCCGGCGGAGGGAGGGCCTCCCGCGTCTGGCTTGCCGCCAAAGACCGCTTTGCGCGCCTCGGGCTCCGCTTCGAGTTTAGAGAGACGACCCGGCGGGGAGAGGCGACCGACTTGGCGCGGCAAGCCTCCCGGGACGGCTGGCCGCTGGTGGTGGCCGTCGGCGGGGATGGCACCGTCAACGAAGTGGTGAACGGCCTGATGAGCGCGGGAGCGCTCGTCACGCTCGGAGTTCTCAATGCCGGGCGCGCCAACGACTGCCGCCGTAATTTCGGTCTTCCCTCGCGCTTCCCGCTTGCCCTCGAGCGTCTGCTGGCCGGTCGCGAGGTGCCGATCGACGTGGGTCTCGCCGAGTGGCCCGACGGGCGGCACCGCCACTTCCTGATGTCGCTGGGTGCCGGCTTCGACGCGGCAACGGCCGAACGCGCCGAGCGCGCGCGAGGGTCGGGCAAGGCCCCGTATGTCCGCGCGATTCTTTCGACGCTCCGTGTTCACCGGCCGTCCCCAGCCACGATCCTCGTGGACGGGCGTTGTCATTGGTCGGGAGCGATCACTCAGGCGGTGGTGTCCAATGGGCCCTACTACGGCCAGGGGATGAAGATCGCCCCGACGGCGGACCCGTACGACGGTGTCCTCGACTTGATCGTCATCGGGGACCTCGGGCGGATGGAATTGCTCCGCTGGTTGCCGACGGTGTACCGGGGGCGGCATCTGGCGAACCCCAAGATCACCACCGCCCGGGGGGCGACGATAGACATCGAGGCGCAGACGCCGCTCCCGCTCCACGTGGACGGCGAGCCCTGCGGCAAGACCCCTGTGCGCGTCTCGGTTCTCCCCTCCGCCCTCCGCCTCCGCGTCTGACCCCCTCACCCTACCTCTCCCGACCGGGGAGAGGAGAAGAGGTGAGGGGGCTCGCCCTATCGCGCGGTTACTCCGCCATCGACGAACAAGACTTGTCCCGTGATATAGGCGGGGGCGGTGGCGAAGAAGAGGACGGCTGCCGCCACGTCGTCCGGATCGCCTTCGCGACCCATGGGGACTTCGCGCTTGAGGCGGCGCGTGAGCCGGGGCGGGAAATCGTCGGGGAGGAGCACTGCGCCCGGCGCGACGCAGTTGACCTGGATCCGTGGGGCCAGGGCCAGCGCCAGCGCTTTCGTCAGCATGAGAAGCCCGGCCTTTGACACGCAATAGGGGATATAGCCGGGCCAGGCGCGCACGCCCGCTACGTCTCCGATGTTTATCATCCTGCCGCCGTTGGCTCTCAGCATGACCTCGGCAGCAGCTTGGCTGCATAGGAAAG
>JACQCL010000085.1 GCA_016201645.1 Candidatus Rokuibacteriota bacterium | reverse complement strand
TATCCGGAGCTGAAGGCCAACCAGAACTTCCAGCAGCTCCAGTCGAACCTCGCCGAAATCGAGGAGGCCGTGCAGAATGCCCGCCGCTACTACAACGCGGTGGTGCGCGACCTGAACACGGCGATCGACAGCTTCCCGTCGAATTTCGTGGCGAGCACCTTCCAGTTCAAGAAGCGGGAGTTTTTCGAGCTGGACCGACCGGAGGAGCGTCAAGTCCCGCGTGTCTCATTCGGCACCTAGTGGCGGTCCAACTAACTTCGCCATACGGCGTTCTCGGTCGTTGCCAATCCTCACGTACAACCGCGTACGCTCCGGTTGGCTCCTCCCTCCGGCCTGGACCCATCTTCGATGGGTACCCCGCTCGTTATTTGGCCCGCCAGGTTCCGACGCCGCGCGGGGCTTAGGTTCAATTCGTTGGGAGCCCACGAGCCGGGCCCGCATGGGCCGGCTCGCGTCCTCGGTCCTCCTCCTTCTCTTCCTTGTTGCGCCCGCCGGAGCCCAGCCCGGCTCCTACTCGATTCAGTCCTTCAAGGCGTCCTTCCAGGTGAACCCGGACTCGAGCCTCGGGGTCCAGGAAACTATCATCTTCGACTTCAGGGGGAGCCACCAGGGAATCTACCGCACCATCCCCATTCGCTACGAGCGATACGGTTTCAGCTATGACCTCCGGGTAGACGGCATCCAGGTTCTGGACGATCGTGGGGGCCCGCTGAGGACGGAGGTCTCCTACCCGGGGCGATACGTCAAGATCAAGGCGTGGGTGCCGGGGGCCCAGGCCGCCGCGCGGACCGTCACCATCATCTATACCGTGTACCGGGGCCTCCTGGCGCTCGACGACCACGACGAGTTGTACTGGAACGTCACGGGGAACGAATGGGCTGTGCCGATCCGCGAGGCCGAGGCCATCGTGGGACTGCCGAAGAGCGTGCCCGCGGAGTCCGTGCGCACACTGGCCTTCACGGGGCCGTTTGGCGCGGCGGGAAAGGATTACACGTTGGACCGGGCAGAAAACTTCCTGGTCTTCCGGACGGCGCGCCCCCTGGGGATCCGGGAAGGGTTGACCGTGGTGGTGGGGTGGCCGACCGGGCACGTTCGCTTCCCGTCACGGGCACAGCGGCTCGGCTGGTTTCTCTCGGACCAGCGCTGGTTCATACTCCCCCTCCTAGTCTTCGCAGGATGTTTCCTCGCGTGGGGCCGCCTCGGCCGCGACCCTCTGAGCGGAGAGTCCGTGAAGGTCGAGTACGAGCCTCCTGCCGCGCTCAGGCCGGGCGAGGCGGGGACTCTGGTGGATGAGACCGTCCACCCCCGCGACGTCGTGGCGACCGTGGTGGACCTCGCGGTGCGCGGGCACCTTCACATCAAGCAGGTCCCGGCGACCGCGCTCTTGGGGGAGCCCGATTACCTCTTCACGCTCCCCAAGCCGTGGCTGGGGGAGCCCGACATCGCGCCCTTCGAGGTGATCGTGCTCGCCCAGGTCTTCGGCGCGGGCGGGGTGACGAACACGAAGCTCCTCTCCGAGGTCAGGCGGGACTCAAAGGCGATCTTCCCTCCCATCCGCGATCAGATCTACCGGGACCTGGTTGAGAAGAAGTACTTTCTCGCCTCACCCCAGTCGGTCCGGCGCTTCTGGTCCACCATCGGCGGTCTTCTCCTCGCGGCGCCGCTGGCTCTCTGGTCCACGTGGGGGGGCGGATTCCCCGGGGACTCACTCTCCCTGTCCATGCTCCTCGCCCTGGCTCTGTCGGCCCTGATCGTGCTGGCCTTTGCCCGGGTCATGCCCCGGAAAACTTTTCGCGGGGCGCGGGCCAAGCTCCAGGTCCGTGGGTTTCAGGAGTTCCTGGAGCGTGCCGAGAAGGATCGGCTGCAGCGGCTCCCTCCCGAGACGCTTCACAAGTGGCTCCCCTATGCCATCGCGCTGGGGGTGGACGAGGCCTGGATATCGAACTTCGAGGGGATTGCGGTCAGCGCCCCGGCTTGGTACGAGTCGAAAGAGCCCTTCACGGTTTCTGGATTTTGGCGGAGCGTGCGGGCCTTTGACCGGAATGCTCAGGAAGCCTGGCTGACCGCCGGCCGCGGGCGCGGCGGTTCCACGTGGGGAGGCGGCGGGAGCGGCTTCTCCGGGGGTTCTTCGGGGGGCGGTGGTGGCGGAGGCGGCGGCGGGACGTTCTAATCACTCGGAGGGGGGCTTCGCCCCCCTTCCGATGCCTCCCCCCGGAGGGTTGCGCGGGCGAAGCCCGCGCTCGAGACGCGCTAGCGCTGCTTGGCCTTGGCGGGTTTCTCGGGGCAGGCCTTGTGATACCAGACCTGGCCGAGCTTGATGTGGTTGCCGTTCCGGCGAATCTTTCGCCTGCACTTGGGGCACGTGCCCATGGACGCTCTCCTTTAGCTGAGGGATCAGGCCTGCGCCATATTGTACGATAGGAGCGCCAGGCGATGAGTGGGACGTGTATTTTCTGCAGGATCGTCGCACGGGAGAGCGCCGCCGATATCGAGTACGAGGACGAAGAGATCCTCGCCTTTCGGGACCTCTACCCGAAAGCACCGACCCACATCCTCATCATCCCCAAACGCCACATCGAGTCGGTCGCGACGCTGACGGAGGCGGACTTGGAGCTAGTCGGCAAATGCTTCCTGGTCGCCCGCCGGCTCGGCGAGATGAAGGGTGTGGCGACTCGGGGCTACCGCGTCAACTGCCATTGCGGGCCCGAAGGCGGTCAGGTCGTCTACCATCTTCACCTCCACTTTCTCGCCGGGAAGCGCGGGGGATAGCGGTAGATTTCGCGTCGTTGCAAGTCCGTCGGCACCTGACCTGAGCGCAGGACGGGCGCTCAGGCGTTTCCGAGCATGCTCTTGTAGAGCTCGACGCCGATCGCCGGGAGGCCGGCCTTGGCCTCGAGCGGCAGGCCGGTGTTGGCCCAGGCCCCGAGCCCTCCCTTCAGAATCTTGACGTCCTTGTATCCCATCTTCCGGAGCTTTTGCGCCACACGGGCGCTCGTGGCTTCGTCCGGTCAGGTGCAGTACGCGATGACGGTCCGGGCAGCTTCGACCTCCAGGTCGTACTTCCCGGCGTCGAGGTCCTCCGGTGAGACATAGAGCGCGCCGGGAATCTTAAGCGGGCTCGTCTCGAAGGCCGACGGCTTCCGGACGTCCAGGATCAGCGGGCTTTTGCCTTCCTCGAGCAGGTGGATTACCACGGAGGGAGCGACCCGGTAACGGTTCCGCCACCAGCGGCGCCCCCACATGGCCCCATAGCTGCCGAGGCTCAGGAGCGTGACCCCGAGCGTGATCCACGCCCAGGGGAACGGCTGAGGGGGCGGGTGCTTAATCTTGTCCTGGGCTTCCGCGAGCATGCGCTTGACGTCGGGGAGGTTCGGGACGAGGCTGTTGGCCTCGTTGAATCTGGCCTCCGCCCGACGGAAGTTTCCGTCGAACTGCTCCTGGAGTCCCGCCCACCAGACCTTGTTGAACGGGCTCTCCGCGTTGAGCTTCACCTCAGTTCCCTGGACGAAGTCTCGCGCGGCGTTCGACGGGATGACAAAGTTGAACCCCTGCACGATCCCGCCCTCCGGTCCCGGGGCCGGCGAGACAAAGGTCAGCACTCCGACCACTTCTCCCCGGGTGTTCACCGCCGGCCCTCCACTGTTTCCCCAGGCGGCGGAGGCATCCGTCTGGATCACCGGCTGGTTGGCGATGTCTTGTTTGAAACCGGAGACCGCCCCGTTGGTGACGGACGCCTCAACGGTGGAGGATTGATTGAGCAGCTCGTGGCTCAGTACCACCCCCGGAAAGCCCAGGATGTGGATCGGGTCACCGATCTTGGTCGCCTTGGAGTCCGCAAGCGGGAGCACCGGATAATCCTTGCCGGGAATCTTGAGCAGGGCTAGGTCCCGCGCCGACATCTGCCCCTCGCCTGTCGCTCCCACCGAAAGAGGCGGGCTGTACTTCTTGACCTCGGCGCGCACCCGGGTGCCGTTCGAAAGCACCACGAAGATTCCCGGATCCAGCTTCACCTTCGTCGTCGGAAGAATGCTGTCGAGGGCCCGCCGTTTCACCTGGTCCTCGGCGTCCGGCCGCTCGCCTGGGGTGACCCCCATCTTTCGCAGCATGGCCGGCACGCAGGCGGACTCGATGGCCCGCCGGGCAAAAGAGTTGATCATCCAGCGGGGAGGGGTGTAGGCCGGCTGCACGACGTGGCCGTTGGTAATGAGGAGACCCCTGGCGTCAATGAACCACCCCGTGCCCGTTTCCCTGAAGGGGGGAGGCGTGACCCGAGTCTCGCCACTTCCACAGTTGAGGCTGACCTCGGCGACCACCTCGGCGATGACGAGCGCCACGGCGGGCTTGGCGCGCAGAAGCGCCTCCTGTACTGTGAGCACCCTGTCGGCGTCAGCCGAGGCGCCCCAACCCGCCACAAGGGCGAGCCCGAGGCCGGCGGCAAGCGCGCCTCGACGCCAGAGGTGAGCCATGGGGGGGATTCTATACCTCCCGACTCAGGAAAAAAAGAAGGCCCCAGGGTTGATCCCCTGGGGCCTTGGGGGGGACGAAGGGGCTTACTGCTACTTCTTCAAGAGCTCCATGGCAGCCTTGGCCTTCTCGGCCGCCTTGGTCATATCACCGGCCTTGCAAGCAGCCTCGGCTTCGTTCACGAGGGTGCGAGCCTTGGAGAGCTGCGGAGCGCCGGCTGTCGCCCGGGGAGCCTCTTTATCCTGGCCGCGGGAGGCCTGGTCTTCCTTGCTGCGTGAGGCCTGGTCAACCTTGGTCCGGGACGCCTGGTCTTCCTTGCTGCGCGAGGCCTGGTCTTCCTTGGTCCGGGACGCCTGGTCTTCCTTAGTACGCGACGCCTGGTCAATCTTCGTCCGGGACGCCTGATCTTCCTTGCTCCGCGAGGCTTGGTCGACTAGGGTCCGAGGGACCTGGGGCGTCTCGCGGGACGCCTGGTCTTCCTTGCTGCGCGAGGCCTGGTCGATCTTGCTCCGGGAGGCCTGATCTTCCTTGCTGCGGGATGCTTGGTCTTCCTTGCTTCGCGACGCCTGATCTTCCTTGGTCCGCGAGGCCTGGTCGATCTTGCTCCGGGAGGCCTGATCTTCCTTGCTGCGGGACGCTTGGTCCACCTGGGTCCTCGCGCCGGCTAGGGCGCGCGGAGTTTGAATCTCGTCTGCCCTGGCGGTCTGCTTCTTCAACATTTCCTTCGCCGCCTGCACTTCCGTTGGGCAGTTCGCCGCCTCAACGGCGAGCGGCGCGACGAACAGGAAGAAGATCGTCAGAGTTGCGAACAGCTTTCTCATTTGGTTGTTGTCCCTTTCTGTGTTTTTAGCCTGGGCCATTCCTGAACCTATGCCTTCAGCCGGATCATCGCCGGCGTCCCCCCACCAACTGCCTCTCACCCCCTTTTCCGGTTCTCAATGTCCGAAGGCGTCGGTGAGGGACTTCGCAAGAGGAGTGCCAAGACTCGGGCTTTAAGGTTCTGCCAGATTTTCAATATGTTGTGGGACTCCCTCTGGCCGTCTCGAGGCCTTTTCTCGGGGGAACGCAGGCGTTCTGCCCGACCTGCCCCCGGCAATCTGCCCGGCCCGGACGCTGGCGCCGGGCCGTTCTGCCACCTAGGAGCGGCCTAACATTTCGGTACGATTGCGCCCTTTCCGCTTTGCCGTGTAAAGTGCGGCGTCCGCGGCCTGGATGAGACCGGTGGGGTGGGAGGCATCCTCCGGGTAAGCAGCGAGGCCGAGGCTGATGGTCAGCCGCCCCCCCGGCAGTATCTCTTCGCCCGGAATTTTGGTCTCCTCCACCGAGCGGCGCAGCTTCTCGGCGACGAGGCGGGCATGGGTCTTCGTGGTCATCGGGAGGATCACGACGAATTCCTCGCCGCCGAACCTGGCCACGACATCGACCTGACGGGTGTTTTCGGTCAGTCGAGCCGTCACTTCCTTGAGGACGTCGTCGCCCTGATGGTGCCCCTGGGCGTCGTTATACATCTTGAAATGGTCGATGTCCGCGATGAGCAGGGAGACCGGCAGGTTGTAACGGATGGCCCGGCGCACCTCCCGTTCCAAGGCTTCC
>JACQCL010000075.1 GCA_016201645.1 Candidatus Rokuibacteriota bacterium | reverse complement strand
TACGCCCGTGCGGCGGCCGAGGTCCTCCGTCCTCACGGTGGCGCCTGCGGGCTGGCCGGCCAGATCCACGACGACCCGGACGGCGTAATCGCCTTTCAGCGTCAGTTGCATTAGTGGAGCTTTCTGGTCCTGTTGGTCCTTAAGCAAAGCATCGCGGCTCGTGCAGGGCAGCACAATCAGGCGGCTGCATCATTTTCTTGGTGCAAATGCTCTAGGCGACTTTTATTGCCCACGCGGCCCGTATGACCTGCGTCATATCGCGTGATCCAGGGAACGAGCGATGCTAGCCGGCGACAGGGGCATCCGCCAACTGCGATCGCGGGTGGGCCGTTTGCCGTGCCGAATTAGGGCGATTGCACTATGGACTTGCGGCCGAGAAAAAGGCGCAATCAACGTGTGCTGGCCGTCGAGGTCAGGGCGGGGCGAAGATCCGTGGGGCAGCGATCATTGTCGCTGGCGCTGGTTGCGGCGGCATGGGTGCTTGTGTCGGTGGCACTGACAGGATGCACGGTGTCAAAGGAGATGGCCCCGGCTGTCAGTTCGCCGGTGCCGCCGCCCGGATCGATCACACCCACCCCCGGCCCAGTGGCCGTCTCCCTGACGCCGTCCGCCCACCGGCCACCCTCGCCGGACCTTCTGGCCCTCGGCAAGCGCCTCTACGACAAGCAGTGCGTGGCCTGCCACGGGGCCGACGGCCGGGGCGAGGGCGAGGCCGCCTACCTCCTCTACCCGAAGCCCCGCGACTTCACGACGGGGAAATACGCCCTCGTCTCGACATGGGAGCGCATCCCCACCGACGAGGATCTTTTCCGCACGATCTCACGCGGGATGCCCGGCTCGGCGATGCCCTCGTGGGGGCACCTCTCCGAGGAGGAGCGCTGGGGGCTCGTCCACTACGTCAAGTCGTTCGCCGAGAAGCCGTGGGTGGTTCCCCCGTCGGCGGACCCGAAGGGAGAGGGAGGGGGGGGCAAGGGCCTGATCCGCGTGCCGCCCGAGCCCCCATTTACCCCCGAGGCGCGGGCGCACGCTCTCGAGCGGTACGCCGACGCCTGCGCCTCGTGCCACGGCAAGACCGGGAGGGGGGACGGGACGGAGGACCAGAAAGACGACAAAGGGTATCCCACCCGGCCCCGGGACCTGACGCTGGGGGTCTTCAAGGGGAGCCCCGATCCCGCGCGCCTCTACCGGCGCATCGTCGCGGGGATGCCGGGCTCGCCGATGCCGATGAGCGACTGGGCCTTCGGCGAGGACGCCTGGCATCTGGTTCACCTGATCCGCTCCTGGTCCAGCGACGAGCAGCGCGCCCGCGCCGAGATGCTGAAGTTCCGCATCATCGCCAAGCGGGTCGATCGCGTGCCAGATCATCCGGACTCCGGCGCTTGGCGGCTGGCGACCCCGGTCAACCTCCACCTGATGCCGCTCTGGTGGCGGACGGACCGGCCCGAGGAGTTGACCGTGCGGGCGGTCCACGACGGCACGGAGGTCGCCATCCTCCTCGTCTGGTCAGACTCGACGGACGACCACACGGCCATGCGCCCGCAGGACTTCCGCGACGCCGTGGCGGTCCAGTTCGCGCTCGCGGCCGACCCGCCTTTCTTCGCCATGGGCGCCCGAGGGCAGTTCGTCAACATCTGGATGTGGAAGTCGGAGCGCCAGGCCGACCTGGAGCCGGCGTTTCAGGACCTCGAGAAGGTGTACCCGAACATCGGGATCGATTCCTATCCCAACCTCCTGGTTTCGCCCGTGGAGCAGCCGACGCGCCGCGCGCTCACCTTGAGATCCGACCCGGTCTTCGTGACCGGCTGGGGCGCGAGCAACATCGTCTCCGACCCGCTGCGCGAGAGCGCGGCAGAGGATCTCGCGGCCCAGGGTTTCGGGACGCTCCGCGCGCGCCCCTGGGACGACCAGGCGGTCAGCGCCCGCGGGCTCTACCGGACCGGAGGCTACGGGGTGGTGATGCGGCGCTCCCTTCGCGGGAGCGGCGAGCGCGGCGTCTCGTTTGCGCCGGGGGGCACCGTGCCCGTCGCGTTTGCCGTGTGGAACGGGAGCGCCGGCGATCGGGATGGGAAGAAGTCGGTGACCATCTGGCAGGAGCTCACGCTTGAGCCGTAGGGAGAAAGGGACAGGCATGGACCGAAGGGAGTTCCTGCGCTGGATCGGGGTGGGAGCGGGGACGGCCGCGGCCGAGCTGGGGCTTCCGCTCCGGCTCCTGGCGGCGGCGGATCCGGACCAGAATCCCCTGGCGGGGTCGGTGACGCGCGATTGGGAGCGGATCTACCGCGAGCAGTATAAGTACGACCGCACGTTCGACTGGGTCTGTTCGCCCAACGACACCCACGCCTGCCGCGTCCGCGCCTACGTCCGAAACGGCATCGTCACCCGGCTCGGGAACACCTACGACTACCAGACCTATGCCGACCCCTACGGCAACCGGGCCACGGCCAACTGGAACCCGCGCCAGTGCGCCAAGGGCTACACGTTCCACCGCGTCCTCTACGGGCCGTACCGCCTAAAGCATCCGATCGTGCGCAAGGGGTGGAAGGCCTGGGCCGACGCGGGATTCCCCGAGCTGACCCCGGAGCTCAAGTCCAAGTACATGTTCGACAGCCGGGGGCAGGATGAGTTCATCCAGATCTCCTGGGAAGACGCTTTCCACGACATCGCCAAGGCCCTCGTGGCCATCGCCGAGCGCTACAGCGGTGAGAAGGGGAAGGAGCGACTGCTGGCCCAGGGGTATCAGCCCGAGATGGTGGAGGCCACCGGCGGGGCGGGAACGCGCTCCATCAAGATGCGGGGCGGGATGGGGCTCCTGGGCGTGATCGGGAAGTACGGGATGTACCGCCTGAACAACTCCCTGGCGCTTTTGGACGCCTCGATTCGCCGGGTCCGCCCCGAAGAGGCCAGGGCCGGGCGCAGCTGGTCCAACTACACCTGGCACGGCGACCAGGCGCCCGGCCACCCCTGGGTGCACGGGCTTCAGACCTCCGACTGCGACTTCAACGATCTCAGGTTTTCCAAGCTCATCATCATGGACGGCAAGAACCTGGTGGAGAACAAGCTCGCCGACTCCCACTGGTTCATCGAGTGCATGGAGCGGGGCGCCAAGATCGTGGTCATCGCGCCGGAATACGGCCCTCCCTCCACCAAGGCCGACTACTGGATCCCGATCCGGCCTCAGACCGATGCGGCCCTCTGGCTCGGCGTCACCCGGCTCCTGATCGAGGCCAAGCGCTACGACGAGGCGTTCGTCAAGGCGTTTACCGACTTTCCGCTCCTGGTCCGGACCGACACCCTCAAGCGCCTCCGGGCTCACGAGGTGTTCCCCGGGTACCGGACGACGCTGGCCCCGGACGGCCCGTCCATGCGGGTCCAGGGGCTCACGGCCGAGCAGCACGCCAAGCTCGGCGACTTCGTCATCTGGGACGAGCGGGCCAAGGCGATGAAAGCGGTGAGCCGCGACGACGTGGGGGAGCGCGTGCGGCAGAAGGGTCTGGCGCCCGCTCTCGAGGGGAGATTCCGGGTCAAGTTGGGATGCTGACGGGGAACATCGGCAAGCCCGGGGCCGGTTGCCACACCTGGGCGGGAAATTATAAAGCGGCCCTTTTCCAGGGCTCGCCCTGGACCGGCCCCGGCTTCAAGGGGTGGGTGGCCGAGGACCCGTTCCAGCCGACGCTCGACCCGGACGCCCTGGGGAAGGCCGTGAAGACCCACGCCTACACCAAGGACGAGGAGCCTGCCTACTGGAACCACGGCGACCAGGCGCTGATCGTCAACACACCGAAGTTCGGCCGTCGCAACTTCACCGGCGACACGCACATGCCGACGCCCACCAAGGCCATCATCTTCAGCAACGTCAACCTGATCAACAACGCCAAGTGGGCCTACGGAGTCATCAAGAACGTCAACCCGAACGTGGAGATGATCGTCGCCATCGACATCCAGATGACGGCCTCGATCGAGTACGCGGACCTGGCGCTCCCGGCCAACAGCTGGCTCGAGTTCGAGGGGCTGGAGCTCACCGCCTCCTGCTCCAACCCGTTCCTCCAGATCTGGAAGGGCGGAATCCCCCCGGTCTTCGACAGCCGGGACGACCTGATGATCCTGGCGGGGATTGCCAAGGCGCTCGCCGACGTCACCGGCGACCGCCGCTTCGCCGACTACTTCAAGTTCGCCCTGGAAGGGAAGCGCGAGGTCTACATCCAGCGCCTGCTGGACACCTGCACGACGACCCAGGGCTACAAGCTCGACGACATCATGGCCGGCAAGTACGGGCCGCCCGGCGGGGCGCTCATGCTGTTCCGGACCTACCCGCGGATCCCCTTCTGGGAGCAGGTCCACGACTCAGAACCGTTCCACACCGACACCGGCCGGCTGCATGCCTATGCCGATGTCCCCGAGGCGATCGAGTACGGCGAGAACTTCATCGTGCACCGCGAGGGGCCGGAGGCCACCCCGTACCTGCCCAACGTAATCGTGAGCTCCAGCCCCTACGTCCGTCCCGAGGACTACGGGCTCCCACCCGCCGCCGAGCACTGGGACGAGCGCACGATCCGCAACGTCAAGCTGCCCTGGAGCCGGGTGAAGACCACCAAGAACTTCCTCTGGGAGAAGGGCTTCCACTTCTACTGCCTGACGCCGAAGACGCGCCATCGGGTCCACTCGAGCTGGTCCAACGTGGACTGGCACATGCTCTACGACAGTAACTTTGGGGACCCCTACCGCCTGGACAAACGGGCGCCCTCCGTGGGCGAGCACCAGCTCCACATGCACCCCCAGGCCGCCCGGG
>JACQCL010000074.1 GCA_016201645.1 Candidatus Rokuibacteriota bacterium | reverse complement strand
GCGAGCGGCTGCTGATCAGCTTCTGGATCGGCTGCTTGATGGCGAACGACGCCCGCAAGAAGTTCCAGACCTACCTCTTCTTCCTACGCCACTTTGACCGGTGGTTCCCTCGGGTAGCCAGCCAAGCCACATCGCCTCCGGCGGTATCGACTCCAGCGCCCCGATCAAACTGACCCGCTACTGACTTTTTGGGCAGGCGGGGCTCGTTAGGCAAAGCCGCGGCGGGTCGAGAACCTTCACAGTTCTTTCACAGTCGGGGCCAGGGAGGGTGCGCTAAGTGCAGGATTTTATGGTTGCGGGGGTCGGATTTGAACCGACGACCTTTGGGTTATGAGCCCAACGAGCTACCGGACTGCTCCACCCCGCGATGACCTCCTGCACGATACCGGATCAGTGGGCATGTGTCAAGGCGCGCGGGCGCGGCACCCTCACCCCGACCCTCTCCCTCCGGGAGGGAGAGGGAAACCTTTAATAGACGGGGCGGACGCCCTCGCGGACCCAGGTGAGGAAGTACCACAGGGCGCTGGTGAGGACCGTGCCGGTCGTGGCGACGAAGAGGGTGGCCCCGATGACCGCGATATGGTCCATCAGGCGGGGGATCCAGCGCACCGTCAAAAGCTTCAGGGTGATCACGGCCATCGTCAGGCTCCCCAGGATCGCGTGGCTCAGGACCCGGGGCGAGCCGGGGTCCACGTAGCCGTACTTCACGCAGTGGTAGGCGATGAGGACGAAGAGCACCAAGATCACGTCACCCTGCCGGCGGTGCCACCAGGCCATGGACTCCGGCGCCCAGGGGAAGAACCGGATCTTCCCGTATAGCTGGAGCATGATCGAAAGGTTCAACACAGCCAGGACGAAGGCCAGCGACGCGCCGAGGGCCTTCAGGAGGATGATGTCCACCGGCTGATCCGGTCGGTCTTCGAAGGCTCGTAGCGGCCGTCGCGGACCAGCGCCCAGAGCACCCGCCACGCCCCGCGGGTCGCGAGGAGCCAGTAGCTCTGGGAGCGGAAGATCCCCCAGAATTTCTCCGTGAAGCTCTTGCGTCGGAGGTCCACGGGCTTGGGCAGGAAGGGCGCCAGCTTCTCGACCAGCCCCTGGGTCACGATCCCGCCCACCCACACGGTGAGCCCGAGCGCCATGGTCGGGAAGGCCACCCCGACGACGAAGAGCCAGAAGTGATCGCGGTATTGATAGGCCAGGTGCCAACCGACGAACCCCACGACCGGATACACCACGGCCGCGATGGGCCACTCCACGACCTTGTTCCCCAGGTGGCGGCAGAGCTGGGCCAGATTGTAGGCCGTCGGGGCCCGCCGCCAGATCCGCCAGAGGTGACCCGCATCGTTCAGGACGCCCTTATACCAGCGCGCGTTCTGTCGGGCGATTTTCTCGGGCGTCTCGGGCAGTTCGTTGACCTCGACCATGGGCATCGGCCTCAAAAGCACGCCGCGGGCGCCCAGGTCGTAGCCGAGGGTGGAATCCTCGGTGGCGCCGGCGGTGGAGAAGCCGCCGAGAGATTGAAGCGTATCCAGCCGGACGAACTGGTTGTGGCCCAGGCAGATCTGCGAGCGGCGGAAGAAGAGCTCGAAGGCCGGCCTCACGATCGAGGCTAGCCGCGGCGCGCGCGCGCAGAGGCGGTTGAGGAATCGAACGCGCTTTACCTCGTTGATGAGCCGCGCGATCGAGACGCGGACGAAGATCGAGGATTGCTGGATCGCGCAGATCCGCCCCCGGACGTCGAGCCGGGCGAAGTTCGCGAGGGAGAGCGTCACGCCCTGATAGGCGCGGTCACCCAGCCCCGCCAGGACTTCCCCGGCGATCCAGCGGTAGGCGTTCGGGTCGGGGAACGAATCGGCATCGCTCACGCCGACGAACACCCGGGACGGGTCGAAATTCTCGCCAAGGATCTCCTGGAGCGTCTCCCGCCGGAGCGCCCAGTTGAGCTGATGCGCCTTGCGCCCCGGCCCCGGCATCACCAGGTGCCAGAGCATCTTCTGGGCGTAGGGCGGCAGCTCGGCGCGGAAGCG
>JACQCL010000073.1 GCA_016201645.1 Candidatus Rokuibacteriota bacterium | reverse complement strand
TTGACTGACGCCGAGACCCAGCGCGTTGCCGAGGCGGTCGTCAGCACGCTGGAGGGCCGATGAGCCGGGTGGACTCGACGCTCTCCACCCAACCGGAGACTTCCGTCGCCGCCGCGCTCGGGTTTTACGGAAGCCGGCTGGTGTTCCCGATCGTCCTGCTGCTGCCCCCGGTGCGCCGGTGGGCTCTGGATGCGCGGCTCCTCTGGCCGTACCTCGGCGCGTTGGCGTTCTCGTTCGTCTTCCTCTTCGTTCCCCTGGTCCGCTCTTTCGCGCTCTGGCGCGGCATCCTCGACCATCCGGATCCGCGCAAGGTCCACGCCGTGGCCACGCCGCTCCTGGGCGGCGCGGCGGTCTACGCCGCCTTCGCTCTGACGGTGTTGTACAATTTTGAATTCTCCCGTGACCTGAAGGGCGTCGCGGTGGGCGCCACCGTCGTGGTCCTTGTCGGAATTCTGGATGACATGTTCACCCTTCCCGCGTCGGTGAAGCTCGCCGGGCAGGTCGTCGGGGTGTTGGCCGCTCTGGGCTACGGGGTGACCCTTCGGATTGTTCCTTCAGCCTGGCCGGGGGCGATCTGGCTGAACCTGCTCCTGACCATCCTCTGGTTCCTCACCGTCACCAACGCCATCCAGTTTCTGGACGGGATGGACGGGCTGGCCGCCGGCCTCGGGGCCATCGCCAGCTTCTTCGTCACGATCACGGCGATGCAAACCTCGCAGCGGTATCTGATGTTTCTCTCGGCGGCGCTCCTGGGTGCCTGCCTGGGCTTCCTGCCGTACAACTTTCGCATCCGCGCCCCCGCTCAGGTGTTTCTCGGTGATGCCGGTGCCAGCTTCATCGGCTTCACCCTCGCGGGACTGGCCGTCATGGGGGAATGGGCGCGGGACAACCCGCTGATCGCGCTCTGCACGCCGATCCTGATCCTGGGGGTCCCGCTCTTCGACATCGCCTTCGTCGCGGTGAACCGCGTCGTCGTCGGCAAGGTGCGCTCGTTCCACGAATGGCTGGCCTACGTGGGGCGGGACCACATCCACCATCGCCTCGAGGCGCTTGGCCTCAACAAGACCGAGAGCGTGCTGCTGATCTTCTTCATCTCCTTCACCCTCGGGCTCTCGGCCATCCTCCTGAAGGATGCCACCCCCCACGAGGTGGGGCTGCTGCTCCTCCAGGCCGTCTTCATCCTGTCCATCGTGGCCGTGCTCGAGTCCGTGGGCCGGCGGGGCGGGTGAGATGCTCCTGTCGTGGCGCGGCATGACCCGGCGCCTCACGACCGTGCTTCATCTGGACGACGCGCCCTGGAAGATCGCCCTGGGCCTCGCCGTCGGGGTGTTCATCGGCTGCACGCCGTTCTACGGGCTCCACACGCTCTTGGCCATCCTGATCGCCTTCTCGCTCAGAATGAACAAGATGGCGACCGTGACCGGCGCGTGGCTCAACCTCCCGTGGTTCGCGCCGTTCGTGTACGGACTCTCCTTGAAGGTGGGGGAGTTCGTCCTGAGCGGAGGGCGGGGGCTCGAGTTTCTGCGCGGCGAGAAGCTGGGAGACCTGGCGATGATGATCCGCCCGTACCTCTCGATCGAACGCCTCAGGGAAGGGTTCCTGGCCTCCTCCCAGTTGCTCTTCGTGGCTTCCAAGCCGCTCTTTGTGGGGACCACTGTGGTCGGGGTGGTGGCCGGCCTCGTGACCTATGTCGTGGCGCTCGGAGCCATCCGCGAGGTTCGCCAGATGGCCCACCTCGACCCACCCGGTAATTCGCAGCCGGAAGGATGATGGAATCGGTGGCCGAGATCCTCGGACAGTTGCTGGCCAGACTTCTCCGTCTCGAAGGCCCGGTCGTGGCGCTCCTCGCGCGGGTCGTCGTGATCGTCGGGACGCTGATCCTGACGGTGATCGCCTACCGGATCGTCAGCCGCCTGATCGAGCGTCTCCTGCGTCCGCTCGACGGCGCCGCGGATTACCCGCAGAAGGTCCAGCGCGCGCGGACGCTGGACCCGCTGTTGAAGAGCGCGGCCTTCTATCTGCTGGCCTTTGTCGCGCTGATGGTGATCCTCCGGGAAGTGGGGATCGACATACGGGCCCTGCTGGTCTCGGCCGGCGTCGTGGGGGTCGCCATCGGGTTGGGGGCCCAGAGCCTGATCAAGGACGTGATCACCGGCTTCTTCCTCCTCTTCGAGGGACTCATCGCGGTAGGGGACGTGATCGAGATTGGGAATCAGGTCGGGACGGTAGAGGCGATCGGGCTCAGGGTCACGCAGATCAGAACCCTCAGAGGGGCCGTCCGCGTGGTTCCCAACGGCGAGCTCGCCCAATTCGCCAACTACAACCGCGGATGGGCCCGCGCCGTGGTCGACGTGGGCGTCGCCTGGGAGGAGGACGTGCGACGCGCGCTGGAAACGCTTCAGGCCGTGGGCCGAAGCTGGGCGCAGGAGACGGGGCTGGCGCTTGGGGCGCCCGAGGTCCAGGGGATCGTGCGCTTCGGCGACGCGGAAATCGTCCTCCGCTTGCAGGTGAAGGTGCCTCCTGCTCGGCGGGACGAGATCGAAAACGACCTGAGGCGGCGCATCGTCGAGGCGTTTCGCGCCGCAGGGGTTCGGGAGCCGAGGAAGCTCTTCTACGTTGTCGGGGAGCGCGGAGGAGGTCACCAATGAACGTTCGGAAGGCGGTCTTCCCCGCCGCGGGGCTGGGGACCCGCTTCCTCCCGGCCACCAAGGCGCAACCGAAGGAAATGCTCCCGCTGGTGGATAAGCCGACCATCCAGTACGTCGTGGAGGAAGCCGTGGCCTCGGGTCTCACCGAGATCATCATCGTCACCGGTCGCGGCAAGCGCGCCATCGAGGACCACTTCGACTCGGCCTTCGAACTGGAGTACTACCTCCAGGACCGGGGCAAGATGGACGAGCTCGCCGAGATCAAGACGATCTCGGAGCTGGCCTCGGTCTCCTACGTGCGCCAGCGCGAGCCGCTGGGACTCGGCCACGCTATTCTGTGCGCGCGGCCCATGGTGGGTGAAGAAGCCTTCGGGGTGTTTCTCGGGGACGACCTGATCGTCGCGCAGACTCCCTGCATGCGCCAGCTCCTGGGGGTCTTCGAGCGCTACGGGGGCCCCGTGCTGGCCGTGGAGCGAGTCCCGAGCGACCAGATCAGCCGCTACGGGGTGATCCGCCCCAAACCGCTCGGGGGCAATGTCTACGAGGTGCTCGATCTCGTCGAGAAGCCGGAGGAGCGCGAGGCGCCCTCGGACCTCGCTATCATCGGCCGCTACATCCTCACGCCGGATCTTTTCCCGATTCTGGCGGAAACACGGCCGGACGCCCGCGGCGAGATCCAGGTGACAGACGCCCTCCGCGTCCTTCGCCGGACGCGCCCGCTCTACGCCGTGGCGTTCGAGGGGAAGCGCTACGACACGGGCGACAAGCTCGGCTTCCTCAAAGCGACGGTGGAGTTTGCCCTGGCCCGGCCGGACCTCGCCGAGGCCTTCCGCGCCTACCTCAAGACGCTCGAGCTCTAAGGGGGAAACGTAGTAAGTGTCCCTGCTTCCTTGACTTGCCGCCGGGCATTTGGGAGAATCGGGCTCACCGCCGGAGTCCGAGGGAGGTTGTCGTGTCGAAGGAACCCGCCAAGCGCCTCTTCCACCTCGCTTCTGAGGCTGAGATCAAGGCCGGCGAGGTTCACGATGTGTATTTCGGTCGCACGGTCCAGATCCTCCGTCACCGCGGCGACACGAAGCGGGCCAAGGCCGAGATCCGGTTGAAGAGCTTCCCCCAGGCCGACTGGCGGTGGGGGATCCTGGCGGGAATCGAGGAGGCCGCCGCACTGGTCGCCGGGCTGCCGGTGGACGTCCTGGCGATGGACGAGGGGACCGTCTTCGGCCCTTACGAGCCGGTGCTCGCGATCGAGGGGACCTACGTCGAGTGGGCCCCGTATGAGACCGCCCTCCTCGGGCTCCTCTGCCAAGCCTCGGGTATCGCCACGAAGGCGGCTCGCTGCAAGAAGGCCGCGGGCGAGCGCCAGGTGATCTCCTTCGGTGCCCGCCGCATGCATCCGGCGCTGGCGCCGATGATCGAGCGCAACGCCTTCGTCGGAGGTTGCGACGGCGTGGCGGTGACGAAGTCGGCGGAGCTGATCGAAGCGGATCCGATGGGGACGATCCCCCACGCCTTGGTGCTCATGGTGGGGGACACCGTGGAGGCGCTGAAAGCCTTTCATGAGGTGATCGATCCGAAGGTCCGGCGCGTGGCGCTCATCGACACGCTCCAGGACGAGAAGTTCGAGGCGATCCGCGTAGCGGAGGCGCTGGGCAAGGATCTCTACGCCGTGAGGCTCGACACGCCGTCGTCGCGGCGGGGTGACTTTTACCGGATCCTCGAGGAGGTGCGGTGGGAGCTCGACTACCGGGGGTACGACCACGTCAAGCTGATCGTCTCCGGCGGAATTGACGAGTACGAGATGCTGAGGCTCAACCCACTCGTGGATGCCTACGGGGTCGGCACCTCGATCGCGAACGCGCCGGTCCTGAGCTTCGCCCTCGACATCATGGAGATCGAGGGGAAGCCCATGGCCAAGCGCGGCAAGCGCTCCGGCTCCAAGCAGGTGTACCGCTGCCGGGGGTGCTTTGGGCGGATGGTCGTTCCCGCCCACAAGCCTCTTGCGCGCTGCGAGTGCGGCGGCGCGATGGAGGCGCTCCTGAGGCCGCTCATCGCCCAGGGGAAGCTGGTGCGCGACCTGCCTCCGCCGCGGACGATCCGCGACTACGTCCTGGAGCAGCTCGGCCGGGTTGAGCTCTCCGTCGCCCGCACCGAAGGGCTCCGAGGCGACTATTGAGTCATGCCATGGGGGTGCTCGGGGAGATCGTCCGGCACAAGCGCGACGAGGTCGTCCTGCGGAAGCGGGAGATCCCGCGGAGTGAGCTTGAGGCCCGGGGGAAGCACGCCTCCCCTCCGCGAGACTTCAGAGCGGCGCTTCGGCCCGAGCCGCCCGTCCGCGTCAGGCTGATCGCCGAGATCAAGAAGGGCTCGCCGTCGCGGGGGGTGTTCGCCGACTCGTTTGACCCGGTGGCCCTCGCCCGCACCTACGCCGCCAACGGCGCCACCGCCCTCTCGGTGCTGACGGACGAAAAATATTTTCACGGCTGCCTGGAGCATCTGGAAGCCGTCCGGGCAGCGGTGGGCCTGCCGCTCCTCCGAAAGGACTTCATCGTGGACGAGTACCAGCTGTGGGAAGCGCGCGCGCGGGGGGCCGACGCGGTCCTTCTGATCGTCGCCGCGCTTGAGGCGCCGCACCTCCGCGACCTCGCTCAGGGCGCGAAAGGGATCGGCCTGGGCGCCCTCGTGGAGGTGCACACGCTGCCGGAGCTGGATCAGGCGCTGGCGTTCGATCTCTCGCTGATCGGGATCAACAACCGCGACCTCCAGACCCTTGAGACGCGCCTTGAGACCTCCCTCGAGCTGATCCCGCGAATTCCGCCGGGGCCGCTCGTGGTCAGCGAGAGCGGGCTGTTCACCCGGGAGGATGTGGAACGGGTCGTGGCAGCCGGGGCTCACGCCGTCCTCGTCGGCGAGGCGCTGGTGACAGCCTCCGACGTCGGGGCAAAGGTCCGCGAGCTCGCGCTGTTGGAGGAGGGCCAGGGGTGAGGGGGACGCCCCGCTCGCCTCGGACTCGCTCAACGGGACGTCCCCCTTCCCCCCCCTACGCGCCCTTCTACTCGGTGCGGTCATGGTGAGGGTGAAGATCTGCGGGATCACCAATGCGGACGACGCGCGGCTCGCCGTCGAGGCCGGGGCCGACGCCCTCGGCTTTATCTTCGTCGAGAACACGCCGCGCTTCATCAGCACCGATCGGGCTCTATCCATCATCCGCGATCTGCCGCCATTCCTCACGCCCGTGGGCGTCTTCTGGGACCATCCGGCGGGTCAGGTCAAGGCCGTGGTCGAGCAGTGCGGGCTCCGCGCCCTCCAGTTCCACGGCGATGAGCCGCCGGAGGCCCTGACGGAGTATCGGTTGCCGGTCATCAAGACCATCAAGGTGGCGGGGGCAGCCGATCTCTCCCGGATGGACGGGTATCGGGTGGCCGCATTTCTGCTCGACAGCCCGGCCCGCTGGAGCGAAGGGCAGCCGCGGGAGCCGGTTGAGTGGACACTGGCGCGGCAGGCCGCTTCCCGGGGGCTGATCATCCTCTCCGGCGGCCTCACTGCCGAGAACGTCGCCGAGGCGATCCGGATCGCGCGCCCGTATGCGGTAGACGTCAACTCGGGGGTCGAAGCAGAGCCCGGCCGGAAGGACCCCGGCAAGGTGCGCCGGTTCATCCGCCACGCCAAGGGGGCCGCATGAAGGCCGCGCGGACGAGGACGCCGCGTCTCCCTGACCGGCACGGACACTTCGGTCGCTTCGGTGGTCGCTTTGTTCCCGAGACGCTCATGGCCCCGCTCATCGAGCTCGATCGGGCCTACAAGGCGGCGAGGCGCGATCGGCAATTCCAGCGAGACCTCAAGGCCCTCCTCATCCACTACGCCGGCCGGCCGACCCCGTTCTACTTCGCCCGGCGGCTGACCGAGCGCTGCGGGGGAGCCCGGATTTACCTCAAGCGCGAGGACCTCTGTCACACGGGCGCGCACAAGATCAACAACGTCCTGGGGCAGGGGCTCCTGGCCTACCGGATGGGCAAGCGCCGTGTCATCGCCGAGACCGGGGCGGGCCAGCACGGCGTGGCGACTGCGACCGCGGCGGCGCTCTTCGGCCTTCAGTGCGAGGTCTATATGGGGAGCGAGGACGTGGAGCGGCAGTCGCTCAACGTCTTTCGGATGAAGCTGCTCGGAGCCCGCGTGATCCCGGTGGACGCCGGGAGTCGAACGCTGAAGGATGCGATCAACGAGGCGCTCAGGGACTGGGTCACGAACGTCCGCACCACTTACTATCTCCTGGGCTCGGCCATGGGCCCGCATCCCTATCCGATGATGGTGCGGGAGTTCCACGCGGTAATCGGCCAGGAGGTGAAACGGCAGGCGCGGGAGGCGTTCGGTCGGCTGCCGGACTATCTGGTCGCCTGTGTCGGGGGCGGCTCCAATGCCATCGGCCTGTTCCACCCGTTCATCGGTGATCAGAAGGTGCGGATCGTCGGCGTCGAGGCCGGGGGGCACGGCATCGGCTCCGGCCAGCACGGCGCTTCGCTCTCCGCGGGAACGGTAGGCGTGCTCCACGGAAGCATGTCCTACGTACTCCAAAACGACGACGGGCAGATCGCGACGGCCCACTCCATCTCGGCAGGACTCGATTACCCAGGGGTCGGCCCCGAGCACAGCTACTACAAGGAGACCGGGCGGTTTGAATACAGCTCCGTGACCGACGCCGAGGCGCTGGAGGCGTTTCAAGCCCTCGCGCAGCTGGAGGGGATCATGCCGGCACTCGAATCGGCCCACGCCGTGGCCCATGCCATGCGGCTGGCGCCGACCTTGTCGCATGAGCAGGTGATCGTCATGGGGCTTTCCGGGCGTGGCGACAAGGACGTTCAGGTGGTGGCTCGGGCGCTTCAATGACACGTCTGGCGCGGACCTTTTCAGAACTCCGCCGCCGCGGCGAGCGCGCGCTGATCCCGTATCTGACCGCCGGGGATCCCTCTCTGGCGGCGACCCGCGCGCTGCTCCTCGAGGCGGCGCGGCGTGGTGCCGACGTCATCGAGCTGGGCATTCCCTTTTCGGACCCGCTCGCCGACGGCCCGGTGATCCAGCGCGCCTCCCAGCGCGCCCTCGCGTCCGGGGTCACCCTCCCGCAAGTCCTCGAGCTGGTGAGGGAGGTGCGTGGGGACGTCCCGATTCCGATTGTCTTCCTCACCTACTACAATCCGGTCCACGCCTTCGGCCTGAAAGCGTTCGCCCACGCGGCGGTCGAAGCGGGGGTGGATGGCGTGATCGTCGCCGACTTGCCCCCCGAGGAAGCGGGCCCGTTCGAGACCGAGGCGCGCGGCGCGGGCCTCGATCTGATTCACCTGGTCGCTCCCACTTCGCCTCCCGAGCGGATGCGCCTCATCGGCCGTCGGAGTCGCGGCTTCATCTACGTCGTTTCGCTGACCGGGGTGACCGGCGCCCGGGCAATGCTGCCTCCCGATCTGGTCGAGCTCCTGCGACAGCTCAGAGCGGTGACGACCAAGCCGATCTGTGTCGGCTTCGGCATCTCCACCCCTGATCAGGTCGCTGCGGTCGCTCCCCATGCAGACGGGGTCATTGTCGGCTCCGCGATCGTTTCCCTGGTCGAAACCCACGCGGGATCGGACCGTCTCGTGCCTGAGGTGGGTGCCTTCATCGCCGCGCTCAAGGCGCCGCTGCGGAGGTCGAAATGACCGGCCGCCGGGGCGCCTTGCTCGCTCAGAGCGGCTCGCCTCGACGGCCGCAAGCTCGCCCTACTTCGCTCGACAAGGCATCCCCGGCGTCGGTCCTGACACTCTCAGGAGGGGCGTGATATGGCCTGGTTCTGGAAGCGCAAAGAAGAAGGGGAGGAAGAGCCCCGCCGCAAGTTGGTCCACGCAGAGGGGCTCTGGATCAAGTGCGACTCCTGCAAGGAGATCGTGTATCGGGCCGAGGTCGAGCGCGCCGGGCGGGTCTGCCCGAAGTGCCGCTATCCCTTCCGCATCTCCGCGCGCGAGCGCTTGGCCTTGCTGATTGACGAGGGCTCCTTCGAGGAACGCGATACGGGGCTCTCGTCGCAGGATCCGCTCGGGTTCAAGGACACCAAGCGCTACCGCGATCGGGTCCGGGCGGCCAAGGAGAAGACCGGCCTGGAGGAGGCCGTCATCTCCGGCCTGGCCCGCGTCGGCGGCTTCCCGGTCGTCCTGTGCATCTTCGAGTTCCACTTCATGGGGGGTAGCATGGCCTCGGTGGTGGGCGAGAAGATCACCCGAGCCATCGAGCTGGCGTTCGTCAAGCGCCTCCCGCTCATCATCCTCTCCGCTTCCGGCGGCGCCAGGATGCAGGAGGGGATCATTTCCCTCATGCAGTTGGCGAAGACCTCTGCGGCGCTCCATCGCCTGGCTGAGGAGCGGATCCCCTACATTTCGATCCTCACCGATCACACCACCGGCGGCGTCACCGCGAGCTTCGCGATGCTCGGGGACATCAATGTGGCCGAGCCGCGGGCCCTCATCGGCTTCGCCGGCCCGCGGGTGATCTCGGAAACGATCCGTCAGCCGCTGCCGGAGGGCTTCCAGCGCTCCGAGTTCCTGCTCGAGCACGGCCAGCTGGATCTGGTGGTCGAGCGCCGGGAGCTCAAGGCCACTGTCCGCCGCCTCCTCGCCTTCTTCGCGGATCGTCCGGTCTCGTTTCCATGACCTACCTCGAGGCCGCCGGCAAGCTCCTCTCGCTCAGGGGAGGGGAGCTGGCCGGGATGCGCCCGGGGCTGGAGAGGATCCAGGCCCTCCTCAAAGCGCTCGGTAACCCCGAGAGGCGGTTATCGATCGTCCAGGTCGGCGGGACGAACGGCAAGGGCTCGGTGGCCGTCATGATGGCCTCCGTCCTCAGAGCCGCCGGCGTCGGCGTCGGCCTCTACACCTCGCCCCATCTCTGTTCGTTTCGCGAGCGGATTCGCGTCGATGGCCAGGCGATCCCAGAGGCGGCGGTGATCGAGGGAGTCGAGCGGCTCTCCCCCCTCATTCGGCAGTTGGACCCCACGGTCTTCGAGGCGGTCACAGCGCTGGCACTCGCGCACTTCGCCCGGCAGGGGGTGGATCTCGCGGTGCTCGAGGTGGGGATGGGCGGGCGGCTCGATGCCACGACGGTCGGCGAGCCCCTTGTCTCGGTGATCGCGCCCGTTGACTACGATCACCAGGCCTTTCTCGGGTGGAGCCTCGGGGAGATCGCGGCGGAAAAGGTCGCGATCGTCCGGAGCGGTCGAGCCGTGGCGGCGGCCCAGGCCGACCCGGTGGCGGAAATTCTCAGCCAGCGCGCGGCGTCAGTCGGCGTTCCGCTCTGGCTTGAGGGGCGGGAGCTGGCCTGGAGCCTCCTCTCGCGCGATCTGTCGGGGCAAAAGCTCCGGCTCTCGGGACCGGGCTGGGCCCTGGACGATCTCTTTCTGCCGCTCCTGGGAAGCTTCCAGCCTCAGAATGCCCTCCTCGCCGTCGCCGCAGTCAAGGCGCTGGCTCATGCCGGAACCCGAGTCCCTGACGATGCCATCCGGGAGGGTCTCGGACGCGTCCGGTGGCCCGGGCGTTTCGAGGTCGTCGGTCGTGAGCCGTGGGTGATCCTGGACGGTGCCCACAACCCGGCAGGCGCCCAGGCCCTGGCCATGTCGCTCCAGGACGCCTTCGGCGACCAGCCTAAAACCCTGATCCTGGGGATCTCGGTGGACAAGGACAAGGCCGGTATCCTCAAAGCCCTCGTTCCTGTTGCCTCCCGCCTGATCCTGACAGCCTCCTCCCACCCTCGGGCAACGCCGCCCGATGAGCTTCGGGCCCTCCTCCCCCCAACGGAGGCCCGGGTGGAGGTGACGAGAACGGTCGCGGAGGCCCTATCACTCGCCCTGTCTCTTCCCCTGACCCCAATTGTTTGTGTCACAGGATCACTTTTCACCGTCGCAGATGTGCTGTCACGCATACACGGCGGGGGCGATATTCCTTGCGAAATTGAAAGGGGGCGTGATAGCG
>JACQCL010000072.1 GCA_016201645.1 Candidatus Rokuibacteriota bacterium | reverse complement strand
GGCGCTCCTTGACCAGCGGAAGGACATCAAGAGAGTGGCGACTCCGCTCGGACGCCCCCATTCACTCGGGCGCCCGTTGTCGTCTTCCCGGCGGGCGGACGCGCGTCAGGGCTTCGGGGCCGCTGGCTGACGAAAGTGGCCGGGTGAGCACGCTCACCAACAGACCGTAGACGCGGGCATAGATCCCCGGCGCCCTGGATTCCCGGTGCCCCGCGATGTTCAGCACCGCCGGGCGCGACATGTCCAGGAACTGCCGCACCTCCGTTTCCGCCTCGGGCGCCCATGGATTCACCACCAGGCATGCTTTCCCATGCCGGGCCGCCATCGCGACCGTCATGTCGCTGCCAGGGCTGGGCCGAACAGCGAACACGATGGTCGCGTCAGCCGTCACCACGTTTCGCTCGGTCCGCCACGCCAGGCTTCCACCAGGGACGAGCCCGAGGCTCTCCAAGCTGGGATCCGGGCCACGCTCCGTCCAGTACCCAGAGGGGGCATACCCGCTGGTCCGAAGCCCTGCGGCCTTCGCGGCATCAAGCGCGGCTCGATCGGCCCCAGTTTGGCCGCCTGAGATCACTGTCATGCCACACCTCCCGAATTTAGGTGGTCCGCGATGATGTCGCCGTGACACGTGAGGGGTTTGCAGAAACAGCCGAGGCGCTTTCCGCGGAGCGCCTCCACACGGGTTCGAAACGCCGGGTCACTGGCTAGTCGGTGCCTGAAGTACTGCCGGAACCTCTCCAAGACCTGAGCGCGCGAACCATGCGCACCGATCCGGAAGGGGTTCCCAAAGTACCCGTCGCGGCCCCGGCCGGTGCGCCCGATGTAGACGTCGTAGGGACCGGCCAGAACATTGACCACGGTGGTCAACACGGCAGCGCCGGGCTGGACGAGATGACGTTCCGGGCCCATGACACGCCTCCCCCTCTTGCTGCGGAGACAGCACTCGAGCGATCACGTCGGCCGGGACCTACTCGACCTCCAGAGCCCGCGGCTGCCACCCGGCAAGCCCCGTTGGTTCAACCGGCCCACGATGCTCCACGGCAACGTCAGCGAGGAGGCAATCCCGCGGTGTGCGCAGATCCGCTCCGGCCCCTGGCGGCGGAACGCCCCAGCAGATGACTCCGGAAGATCTCGCCGCTGCGGAGAGCTTCTCGCGAGCGACCGACGGAGACGAGAGGACGGGGAACGAGCAGGACCGCGACCGCCCGAATCCGACGCATTGCCCGGATCACCCGCGTCGAGGACCGGGGGCTGCCTTGAAGGCCGCCACCTTCTCCTTCAGCACACCCACGAGCCCGTCCAGGGGGCCGAAGATGTCCCCCTTCAGCCGGATGAAGTACTCCACCTGGAGGTTCACGAGGGCGACCGGGGTGTTGCCCCGGCCGGGAGTCGAGCCGCCCGCACGTGGCGTCCTCCCGGGGTCTCACCTCCAGCCCTGGAGCCCAGGAAGGAATGTTCCCGGGGTGGCCTCGGATAGGATTCCGTCCTCAGTGTTCTTCCCGCAGCGACCAGTGATCCTTCGGGCTCTCCAGGGGGATGCCCGTGCCGAGCCTGAGGGTTTCGACGATCTTCTCCCAAGCCGCGATGGCCCCGTCGGCCTCGTCGGCCCAGTAGTAGTAGGTCAGCAGCGCCTGAAAGATCTCATTCGCGGCGAGCAGCCACCGACCTCGGGCCTGTCGTTGTTCGCCACGGTCGGGGTCCTCACACTGGTAGGTATATTCCGCCCAGGCCAGGCGCGTGCCGCGCCGTTCGGAGACCACAATCAGCGAATGCCCTGCCGCCTCCGGGGTCTCGTTGAGAACGAGCCGCAGTCGCTCCTCCAGGGGTGGCGCGCTCGGAAGGAGCGGCGGGAGCTGCAGGTACGACACCTCCAGGAGGTAGGAGTCCGTGGAGTCCTTGAGCTTCAGCAACCCCTCTGGATCAGGCTTCACGGACCACCCCGTGGGCACGCCAAGTTCGACGTTCCCGCGGTCGAGGATGAGGATCTTGTCGATCCCGCGCGCCTTGAGCTCGTGGGTTCGCTTCACGTCCTCCCCCTCAGTTCCTGGCCAGTTCCGGCCCTCTCCTGAGCGACCGCGCGCTTGCTCCCCCCTCCATCCGGCCCGACCACGCTGCCGGCACGGGGGAACACCCCGCCGGAAGAGCGGGACCTATTTCTTCCGATACACGTTCAACCCGACCTTCTCCTCCCGGTCCGGGACGGACACATTCCCTTCCGTCGAGGCGATGATGACGGTCTTGCCGGACGCCGACGGGCCAAACTCCTTCGACAGGTCGACCTTGATCGTGAGGATGTTCCCTTCCACGGACAAGTGCACGTTTTTCATCCGATCACCTCCGCACCCCGTTCGACTCGCATAGGCTGATCAGGCCGCATCACGCCCTCCTCCATGCGCCGGACCAGATGGCGAGGAAGGAGGACGACCGGCAGCTTCGGAATCGGACGCATCGCCCGGATCACGGGCGTCGGCGACCGGCAGGGGCCCCGTTGAAGGCCGCCACCTTCTCCTTCAGCGCCCCGACGAGATCATCCAGAGAGGTGTAGATGTC
>JACQCL010000084.1 GCA_016201645.1 Candidatus Rokuibacteriota bacterium | reverse complement strand
ACAGGGCGCGGCTCGTCCCGCCCCGCATGAAGACCGCCCGGATCTTACGCTGGGGCACGAGAGCCACTCCGCGTGTGGGCGAGAAGGCCGCCCGCCAGGAGGATGTCCCGCTCGCGCCCCGTCAGGGGACAGCGGACCACGAAGCGCGCCCCGCTCCGTTCGTTCACGACCGCCAGCGATTCTCGGCTGGCAAGTCGCGACCTGAATCCCTCGATCCTGAGCCGATCGCCCTGCTCGACGGTCGCGTACGCGCCCGGATCCTCAAATTCGAGCGGAACGATCCCCCAATTGATCAGGTTGGCGCGGTGGATGCGGGCGAAGGATTTGGCCAGCACCGCTCGCACCCCGAGCGCCATCAGGCCGGAGGCCGCCGACTCACGGGACGAGCCCTGGCCGTATGTCTCTCCCGCGACGATCATCCCGCCTCCTGCAGCTTTGGCGCGACCCACGAAGTCAGGGTCCAGACGCTTGAAGCAGAACTCGGCCAACGCGGGAATGTTGGAGCGGAAGACCAGAGCCTGGACGCCGGATGGGGAGATGTCGTCGGTGGTGATCCTGTCGCCGATCTTGAGCAGGACAGAAGCCGTGAGTGCTTCTTCGACAGGCTTTCCCACCGGCACGGGCTGGATGTTGGGCCCCTTGATGACCTCGATCGAGGACGCCTCGGCTTCAACGGCAGGCGGCGCCAGCCCTGCCGACGATGCGTCGAAGCTCTTCGGGAATGCGACCACCGGCGGCGCGCCGTGGGTCCGGGGATCGCTGATCACCCCCGTCAGGGCCGAGGCCGCCGCGACCAGCGAGGAGCAGAGGTACACCTGATCGTCCTTCACGCCGCTCCGCCCCGGGAAGTTCCGGTTGAAGGCCCGGAGGCTCTTGGCGCCGGCGGCCGGCACGTGGCTCAAACCGGGGCACGCCCCACAGGTGGATTCTGAAATGACGGCTCCGGCGGCGAGGAGATCGGCCACCAGTCCCTCCCGGGCCATGACCTCCAAAATCCGATGGCTCCTCGGGAAGAGAATGAATGACACGGACGGGTGAATCTTCCGCCCCTTCACCACCTGGGTCACGGCGTACATGTCCTCCCAGGACCCGTTGGTGCAGGAACCGACCATCACCTGCTCGACGGCAGTGCCCGCCACCTCGCCGACAGGGACCACGCGGTCGGGGGAACCCGGCAGTGCGACCAGGGGCGAGATCTTCGACAGATCCAGGTTGATCTGGTCGTCGTACTCGGCATCCGAATCGCCCACCACTGGTCGCCAGTCGCTTTCACGCCCGAGCAGCTTGAAGTATTCGCGGGTCGCCTCGTCGGAGGGGAAGACGCTCGTGGTCAGGCCGAGCTCGGCGCCCATGTTCGCGATCGTCGCGCGCTGCGGAACCGAGAGGGTCGCGACCCCCGGCCCGCCAAACTCGAAGATCCTCCCGCCCCCACCCTTGACCGTCAGGCGGCGGAGCAGCTCCAGGATCACGTCCTTCGCTGTGACCCACGGGCCGAGTTGCCCGATCAGCCAGACCCGCACGACGGCCGGCATCGGAAGCCAGTACGGTCCCCCGCCCATGGCGCCCGCCACGTCTGTGCCCACCGCCCCGATCGCGAGCATCCCGGCGCCACCGCAGAGGGGCGTGTGGCTGTCGCTCCCCAGGACAAATTCCCCCGGGACGCTGAAGGTCTCGAGATGCACCTGGTGGCAAATGCCGTTGCCGGGCTTGGAGAAGATGGCGCCGTAGCGGGCTGAGGCGGTTTGCAGATAGCGATGATCGTCCGTGTTCCTCGAATCAACTTGATAGACGTTGTGGTCAATGTAAGTGACGACGCGCTTGGCACGGAGGCGCGGGAAACCCATGGCTTCGAATTGGAGGAACGCCATCGGGCCATTCGTGTCCGTGAGGAGGACCTGGTCCACGGCCAGGGCGATCTCCTGACCCGGCGTCGGTTTGCCAGGGCGATCTCCTGACCCGGCGTCGGTTTGCCCGCGACCAGGTGCGCGTCGATCAGTTTGCGGACGAGACTCCGTCCCACTCAGCGCTTCTCCAGCGGCACGAACGGGCGGCGGCCGGGGCCGGTGTAGTGCCCGCGCGGGCGGATCAGGCGGTTGTCCTGATACTGCTCGAGGAGATGGGCGGTCCAGCCGGCGATCCGCCCGGCGACAATCACCGGAGTGAAAAGGTCCACGGGGATCCCGAGGGCGTAGAAGAGCGGCGCGGAGTAGAAATCCACGTTCGGGATGAGCCCCTTGGCCCGATTGACCTGCTCGTGGAGTTTGACCGCCATCTCGAACCACATGCCCTGCCCCGACTGGCGGCAGGCCTCCTCGGCCAGGCCGTGGAGGACCGCCGCCCGCGGATCACCCCCCCGATAGACCCGGTGGCCGAATCCCATGAGGCGGCGCTTCTGGGCAAGCGCCCTCTCGACGAAGGCATCCACGTTCTCGACCGTGCCGATCTCCTGGAGCGTTCGCATCACCGCCTCGCCGGCTCCCCCGTGAAGCGAGCCTTTGATCGCCCCGATCCCGCCGGCCACGGCCGAGTGCATGTCGGAGAGCGTCGAGGCGATAACCCGCGTGGTGAACGTGGAGGCATTCATCTCGTGCTCGGCGTAGAGGATCAGGCTCGCGTCGAAGGCGCGGACATTCACCGGGGAGGGACGCTCGCCCGTCAGCATGAAGAGGAAGTTAGCGGAATGCCCGAGGTCCTTGGAAGGTGGCGCAGGATCCTTGCCGAGCCGGATCCGGTGATGAGCGCAGATGGCCGTGGCGAGCTGGGAGGTCAAGCGGAGCGCTTTCCTGAAATTCGCCTCGGCGGAGTTATCCGCGGCGTCGGGATCGAACGCGCCCAGGAGGGACGCCGAGAGCTGGAGGGCCCGCATCGGGTCCACGGTCTTGGGAAGCAGGCGGAACGCCGCGAGCAGTGGCTCGGGAATGGGCCGGGCGGCGATCAGTTCCGCGGTGAAGCCGTCCAACTGGGCCCGGGCCGGCAGCTCGCCGCGCCAGAGGATATGGGCCACTTCCTCGTAGGTCGCCTGCCGGGCCAGCTCAGCAATGTCGTAGCCGCGGTAGGCGAGCCGCCCCCCGGCGCCGTCCAGATCGCAGAGCGCCGTCTCCGCCGCCACCACCCCTTCGAGCCCCTTGACCAGCCCCGAACCCTCGCTCATGCTTCTCGCCTCCTGAGGCGTGTATCAGCAGAGTCCACGCCGCCCTACGGGGCGGTCTCGATGATCTTCACCGACTTCATCTTGTCGCCGACCTTGATCTTGTCCACGTATTCCATCCCCGAGACGACGTGACCGAAGACCGTGTACTGGCTGTCCAATCCCGGCTGAGGGCCGAAGGTGATGTAGAACTGGCTCCCCGCCGAATCCGGATTCTGGGAGCGGGCCATGGCCACGGCGCCGCGCACGTGCTTCTGCTTGTTGAACTCGGCCTTGATGCTGTAGCCGGGGCCCCCGGTGCCATCCCCCTTCGGGTCTCCGCCCTGGACGACAAATCCGGCAACCACCCGATGGAACGTCAGGCCGTCGTAGAATCCCTTCTTCGCCAGCGTGACAAAGTTCTCAACGGTCTTCGGCGCGTCTTCAGGGAAGAACTCGATGCGGATCTCCCCGCCCTTCTCCAGCGCGATGACGGCAGTCTGCTTCACTTTTTTCCCCCCTTGCGCGTGGACACCCGTGACGCCGCCCAGAACCCAGGCGAGAGCAACGGCGAGGACGATGAGGCGGTTGAACACGGTCAGGCCTCCTTGCTTGAGCCGGGCGAGCCGGCCCTGTGAGATGGTAGGCGCCATTATAGGGGAGCCGCCGGGGGCGGGCAACGGGCCCTTTGTTGCCGCCCAAGAGGGCGCGTGGTAGAGTACAAGGGCGCGATTTCGCGCCATTTTTGTCGTCGGGAGGTGACACCGCTCATGCCCGTGTGGCCAACGGAGATCCTGATGCCGTTCATCCGCTTCGTGTTCCCCGGGTGGGCGCTCTCCGTCTTCGGCGCGATCCTGCTTCTCATCGCCGCCAGCTACTGGACCGTGAAGAGCGACGGCGTCCGTCTCACCGCCAAGCCCGGGTGGTGGCGCGCCCTGGTGGCCCTCGGCTCGCTCTCCTTCATCCTCGGAATCGTCTGGCAACTGGGCGGATACGTGCAAATCGGGGCGGTCACGTGGCCGCGCTGACCTCCCGCCACGATCTCCGCAACGTGGCGATCATCGCCCATGTGGACCACGGCAAGACCACGCTCGTGGACGCCATGCTCTGGCAGTCCGGCATCTTCCGCGAGAACGAGTCGGTCCCCGAGCGCATCCTGGACTCCATTGATCTGGAGCGCGAGAAGGGGATCACGATCATGGCCAAGAACACGGCCGTCACCTACCGCGGGATCAAGATCAACATCGTGGACACGCCGGGCCACGCCGACTTCGGCGGCGAGGTCGAGCGGACGCTGACGCTCGTGGACGGCGTCCTTCTCCTCGTGGACGCCGCCGAAGGCCCGCTCCCCCAGACCCGCTTCGTCCTGAAGAAGGCCCTGGAGGCCGGGCTCCCGCCGGTCGTGGTGATCAACAAGATTGACCGCCGGGATGCCCGGCCCGGCGAGGTCCTCGACGAGATCTACGATCTCTTCATCGACCTCGACGCGCACGAAGACCAGCTCGACTTTCCCATCCTCTACACCGACGCGAAGCGCGGCGTCGCCAAGCGAGACCCAAAGGACGACTCCCGCACGCTCGAGCCGCTCTTCGAGACGCTCGCTGCCGCGATTCCCCCGCCCCGCTTCGACCCCGCCATGGGGCTTCAACTCCGGGTCGCGAGCCTCGACTGGGACGATTACGTGGGGCGGCTCCTGATCGGCCGGATCGTCAACGGCACAATCCGCCAGGCAGATCGCGTGGCCGTCGTCAAGCGCGACGGCACTGTCGAGTTCGCCAAGGTCACTGTCCTCTACGGGTATGAAGGGCTCAAGCGGGTCGAAATCCCGGAGGCCGGGCCCGGGGAGATCGTCGCCGTCGCGGGGATCGAGACCATGGAGATCGGCGAGACGGTGGCCGATGCCGAGAACCCCGTCGCGTTACCGGTAATCCGTATCGACGAACCGACAGTCGCCATGAGCTTCTCCGCCAACGCCTCCCCGTTCGCCGGGCGCGAGGGCAAGTACGTCACCTCCCGTCATCTGAGAGAACGTCTCCAGAAAGAGGCCCGCGTCAACGTCGGGATCCGCGTCGAGGAGACAGATTCGCCCGACACCTTCACGGTCTCGGGCCGCGGCGAGCTCCAGCTGGCGATCCTGATCGAGATGATGCGGCGCGAAGGCTACGAGCTCGAGGCGGGCAAGCCCCGGATCATCACGCGCGAAGAGAACGGGACCGTCCTGGAGCCGATGGAGCTCCTCGTCGTGGACTGCCCGGAGGAGTTCATCGGGGTGGTGACCCAGAAGGTGGGAACGCGAAAGGGCCAGATGCTCAGGATGGTGAACCACGGCACAGGGCGGGTGCGCCTCGAGTACCGGATTCCGGCCCGCGGGCTGATCGGCTACCGCTCAGAGTTCCTGACCGACACCAAGGGCGCCGGGCTCCTCAACCACCTCTTCGACGGCTGGGAGCCCTGGCAGGGCGACATCCCCCACCGGAAGACCGGCGCTCTGGTCGCCGATCGCGCCGGGCAGGCCACCGCCTACGCCATCGACCACCTCCAGCCGCGAGGGGAGCTCTTCGTCAGGCCCGGGGATCAGGTCTATGAAGGGATGATCGTGGGCGAGCACTCCCGCGATAACGACCTCGACGTCAACATCACCAAGGAAAAAAGGCTCACCAACATGCGCTCCTCCACCGCGGACGAGGGGATCCGCTTCACCCCTCCACGGCTCATGAGTCTCGAGCAGGCGCTCGAGTGGATCCGCGAGGACGAGCTCGCGGAGGTCACCCCCCAGGCCCTCCGCCTCCGCAAGCACTCGCTCTCCGGCAGCCGCCGCTTCTAGAGCGTCTCCAGCTCCAGCGCGATCTCAAGGGAGTCGTCCCAGGCGCCGTAGCCGAGGAGCTCCCGGGCCGTCGCTCCCGGCCTCGCGGGAGCCTTCGGGTCCAGCAGCACCCCGTAGAACGCGAGCGACGGGATGAACTGAGCGTGCTCCGAGAGATCGGGGCTCGCCAGGAGCAGGCTCTCCTCCCCGCCCGCGCCTTTGAGCACGAGGCCGCGGTCGGCTACCCACTCTATCGGCTCGCCGCCAGCCATGCTCACCGCTCGCTCCCTCAGAAGCCGCACGCCCGTCACCAGGCTGAGCCGGGGGCGAAGCGATTGCCCACCATAGTGCCACTCGGGGTGATCGGGATCTCTGCGTCCGCCAGCCTCGCGATGGTCAGGGGCCATGGTATAGACGATGCCGCGTCGCGCAGGATCGAAGAAGGAGCCAAACGTCTCGAGCCGCGGCGGCTCCACGGCCTCCAGGCGGAGGCGGCAAAGCGTGTCGCCAAAGACGGTGAAGAGCGCTGAGGTGATCCTGACTGCCGGGCCGTCGGCGAGGAGGACGATGAAGCTCGACCGGTAGAGCCCGGGCTCAAGCGCCGGGGCCAGGCCGGGACCTGGAACGTAGAGGAGATCGCGCCAGCTTCCCCCGAGCCTGGCCGCGAGACGGCGCTCGTGTTCGGGCAAGCACCACTCGATCCTGCGGGTCACTCGGAACTTACCGCCTGCGGCCCTGCCTCCGAACCTGCTCGCCCCGTCGCGGACCGCGCGCCTCCCACCGCCGCCGGCGCTCTTCGGCGAAGCGGCGCCGCTCCTCGGCGGTCGGCTTGATCTCGGCGAGGAAGAGGTCGTCCTCCGGCCATTCGACCGGGATCTTCTGGTTGATGAACTTCTCGATGGGCT
>JACQCL010000114.1 GCA_016201645.1 Candidatus Rokuibacteriota bacterium | reverse complement strand
CTTCTACAGGCAGGGACTCTGAGGAGGCACTTCGATGGACCTGGGGTTGAAGGGCAGAGTGGCGATCGTGGCGGCGGCCAGCAAGGGGATGGGCAAGGCGTGTGCGCTGGGCCTGGCCGCCGAGGGAGCGCGCGTGACGGTGTGCGCCCGGTCGGAGGCCGACCTCCTCGCGGCCGCGAACGAAATCCGCGAGAAGACCAAGGCCGAGGTGCTGGCCGTCCCTGCCGATGTGCTGCGGCCCGCCGACATCAGGCGGGTCGTGGCGAAGACGGTGGAGGCCTTCGGCGGCGTGGACATCCTGATTGCCAACGCCGGCGGCCCGCCTCTCGGGAGCTTCGACCAGATGTCCGACGCCGAGTGGCAGGCCGCCTTCGAGCTCACCCTGCTCTCGACGGTCCGGTTGATCCGGGAAGTGCTCCCGCACATGAGGAAGCAGCGCTGGGGGCGGATCCTCAGCATCCAGTCGAGCTCGGTCAAGCAGCCGATTGACGGGCTGGTCCTCTCGAACGGAATCCGCCCCGGGGTGGTGGGGCTATCGAAGACCCTCGCCACCGAATTGGGGAAAGACAACATCCTGATCAACACTGTCTGTCCCGGGCGAATCCTCACGGACCGGCTGCAGTCCGGCCTCCGGGCCCGGGCCAAGGGAGCCGGGAAGTCCCTCGAGGAGTACCTGCCTACCGCGACGGCGGAGATCCCGCTGGGCCGCATCGGCAGCCCGGAGGAGTTCGCCCATGTGGTGGTCTTCCTCGCCTCCGAGCGCGCGTCGTACGTGACCGGCGCCACGATCCAGGTGGACGGCGGGCTCATCCGCGGGATTCCCTAAGAGCGCGAGCGCGGTGTGATCAGGGGATTCCGCAACTCCTTTTCCGGGTTCTTCACCCACCAGGGGTTCTTTCTCGCCGCCGGGCTCTCCTTCTATGTGCTGATGTGTCTCGTCCCCCTGCTGTTCCTGATCGTGTCCCTGGCCGGGTTCATTCTCTCCAGCGAGACCGCCACCCGCCAGGTCATCAACCAGCTCATGCCCATCATCCCCGTGTACCAGCAGGAGCTTCACCGCGCGTTGCTCCGCATTGTCGCGACCCGGAAGGTGTCCGGGATCCTCGGGACCGTCATCCTGATCCTCTTTTCCACCCAGCTCTTCTCCGCCACCCGCATCGTCTTGGACCGAATCCTCGGCGTCAAGCGCGGGCGCGGCTACTTCAGGGGAATGTTGTTCGACATTTTCTGGATCTTCGTGATCGGGATTCTCTTCCTGGCCGCTCTCGCGGTGACCGACCTCTTCGCCTGGTTCAAGGTGTTCGTCTTCCGTCCCGCCGAGATGCCGGCCGAATACATCCGGTACATGAGCATCGGGCTCGGTGTCACCCTGGCGACGGCGATGTTCTACCTGCTCTACCGTCACCTGCCGAATCGGCGAATCCCGGCCGGCGCCGCTCTGGCTGGCGCGCTCCTGGCCAGCGTCCTCTGGGAGGCGGCCAAGCAGCTCTTTCGTTTCTACATCGTGAACGTGGGTGTGTATGACCAGATCTACGGGCCGCTCGGCGTCCTCGTCGCCTTCGTGATGTTCGTGTACTACTCGGCCATCGTCTTCATTCTGGGGGCGGAGTACGTCGGGGCTCTCGAGCACGGGCGCTTCGCCGGGCGCTGATCACCCGTGACCTGCTCCGAAGAGGTATGGTATTGTTCAGCGCGTCATGAGTGCCTCCCCTGAGCGCCGGCCCCTCCCGCTCGCGGGATACCGGGTTCTCGAGCTGGCCCATCTCATCGCCGGCCCGGTCTGCGGCATGTGCCTGGCGGACATGGGCGCGGACGTGATCAAGGTGGAGGAGCCGACCACGGGTGACCTCTCGCGCTCCGTCTATCACGTCACGCTCAACGGTGAGGGGCCCCTCTACCTGACGGCGAACCGCAACAAGCGTGGGCTGACGCTGGATCTCTCCTCGCGGGAGGGGCGCCAGGTCTTCTATCGCCTCGCGGAGCGGGCGGATATCGTCATCGAGGCCTATCGCGGCGGAGTGGCCGAGCGGCTCGAAGTGGATTACCAGCGGCTCTCGCGCCTCAATCCGCGGCTCATCTACTGCTCCCTCTCCGCCTTCGGCCCGGAAGGCCCCTGGCGGGAGAAACCGGGGCTCGATGCCCTCGTGCAGGCGGTCAGCGGCCTCATGGCCGTGACCGGCGAGCCCGACGGCCCGCCGGCGCTCTGCGGCGCGCCGCTGGTGGACACGATCGGATCCCTCCTCGGGGTGCAGGGAATCCTGACGGCGCTCCTCTATCGGGAGCGGACCGGCCAGGGGCAGAAGGTAGACGTTTCCCTCCTCGACGGCGCGCTCCTGGCCACGGCCGCGCGATTGTCCGTCTTCCACGTGACCGGGGAGGACGTCCCCCGCCTGGGCAACGCCCATCCGGAGCTGGTGCCCTACCAGGCCTTTCGCGCCCGCGACGGGTGGATTTTCGTCGCGGTGAGGAATGAGAAGCTCTGGCACACGTTCTGCCGGGCCATCGGCCAGCCCGGGCTCGTCACCGATCCGCGATTCGCCACCAATGCTGATCGGCTCGCTCACCGAGGGGAGCTTGGCGTCCTTCTCGGGGAGGTTTTCCCCAGGCGGAGAGTGAGGGAGTGGATGGAGATCTTCGAGGCCGCGGACGTGCTCTGCGCGCCGGTGAACACCTTCTCCGACGTGGTGAAGGACGCGCAGGTGTTGGCCAGTGGGATGCTCGTCGAGCAGGAGCATCCGAAGGCCGGACGCTTCAAGACGATCGGGATTCCGGTCAGGCTTGAGAAGAGCCCCGGCCGCATCCTGACGCCGTCGCCAACCTTAGGTCAGCACACCGAGGAGATCCTCCGCGAGGCTGGCTACGGAGAGGCGGAGATCCAAGGCCTCCGGGCCGGTCGCGTCATCTAGCCCGACAGGAGCGGACGAGCCATGATGCTCAAGGACAAGGTGGCGGTCGTGACGGGGGGGGCCGGGGGGATCGGCTGCGAGATCGCGCTCCTCATGGCCCGGGAGGGTGCCAAGGTCGTGGTCAACGACCCCGGCGTGAACGTGGATGGCACGGGGTCATCGCCGGAACCTGCCGACAGGGTGGTCGCCGAGATCAAGGCCCAGGGAGGCCAGGCCGCGGCCAACTACGACTTCGTGGCGACGATGGCCGGAGGGCAGGCGATCGTCAAGACCGCCCTCGACCATTTCTGTCGGGTGGATATCGTGGTGAACAACGCCGGGATCCTCCGTGACCGGATGATCTTCAACATGACCGAGGAGGAGTGGGATGCGGTGCTGGACACCCACTTGAAGGGGAGCTTCGCCGTGACCCGCGCGGTGGCTCCCCTCATGCGCGAACAGAAGTGGGGGCGGTTCATCAGCATGACCTCGTCCTCTGGACTGGTCGGGAATGTCGGCCAAGCCAACTACGCCGCCGCCAAGCTGGGAATTGTCGGGCTCACGCGCGTGGTGGCCTTGGACATGGCGCGGTACAATGTCACCGCCAACTGCATTTCCCCCTTTGCCTGGACCCGCATGAGCGGGACGATCCCTGCGGAGACCGAGGCCCAGCGGGAGCGGGTGGAAAAGCTCAAGAAGCTCTCGCCGGCTCATGTCGCGCCCCTCGCGGTCTTCCTCGCCTCGGAAGACGCCAAGGACATCTCGGGCCAGGTCTTCGGCGTCCGGGGCCACGAGATCATGCTCTTCAATCAGATGCGTCCGATGCGGACGATTCATCATGGGGAAGGGTGGACTCCCGAGCGGCTGGCGAAGATCTTCCCGGGAACGCTCCGCCATCACCTGGTCCCGCTCGAGACTTCGCCCCAGTATTTCAACTACGATCCTCTCGTCTAGACGCCTGAAACGCCTCCTCGCGCTGGCGGTCGGCCTCTGCCTCGCGGCCTTCCCTGCCTTCGCCGGCTCGCCCCTCCTCGTCACGGTGGGGGAGGTAATGGACGCGAGTGCCGTCGTCTGGGTGCGCGGTTTCGAGGAGAGTCCCCTTCACGTTGAGTACGCGCCCGAGTCCGACGCACGTTCAGCGGTTGTGACCGTCGCGGTGACGCGAGCCACTGATCTGACCGGGAAGGCGATCCTGAAAGACCTTTTTCCTGCGACCCGCTATACCTACCGGGTCAGGCAGGCAGGGGAAAGCATTCAGGGGAGCTTCGTCACTGCCCCGGCGTTGGATCAATCGCGTGCCGTCACGTTTCTCTGGAGCGGCGACCTGGGCGGAGGGCGAATCTGCCGGCATATCCAGGACGGCTACCCCATCTTCAAGCCCATGGCGCGGCTCAAGCTGGATTTTTTCCTCTTCGTCGGTGACACGATCTACGCGGATATGCGCTGCGGCGGCCCCGACTGGGTGCCGGGATACGACTTCGTCGCCGCGACGCTCCCCGAGTTCCGCGAGAAGCACCGGTACAACCGCTCCGACCCGGCGGTCCAGGATTTTTTCCGAGCCACCTCGGTGTACGCGATCTGGGACGACCACGAGGTCAAAAACGACTTCGCGGGGCCGAGCGAGCCGCTCATGCCGGTCGGCCGGCAGGCCTTCCTGGATTACTGGCCGATCCAGCCGCCGCCCGAGGAGCCGGTCCGCCTCTACCGCAAGGTGCGCTGGGGGAAGGGGCTTGAGCTCCTCCTCTTGGACGCGCGCCAGTACCGGAGCCCCAACCAGGAGCGGGATGGCCCCGCCAAGACTATGCTCGGTGCCGCCCAGCGCCGGTGGCTGATTGACAGCGTCTCGACCTCGGGAGCGACGTGGAAGGCCATCGTATCGAGCGTGCCGCTCTCGGTCCCCACCGGCCGCCCCACCGCCCGGGACTCCTGGTCCAACGCGAACGTCCTCGGCTTTCCCGAGGAAAATGCGACGGGGTTCGCGGCGGAGCGGGATCTCATTCTCCGGAGTCTCCGTGACCGGAAAGTGAAAAATCTGGTCTGGCTCGCGGCCGACGTCCACCACGCCGAGGTAATCCGCCACCGCCCCTGGCCTGACTTCACGTTTTATGAGTTCATCGCGGGGCCGCTCGCCGCCTCCCGCGGGCGCCCCCGGCCGTTGGACATGGGGCTCAACCCCGTCTCCCTCTTCGGCCTGGGGGAGATTGACAACTTCGGAGAGGTGACCATTGATCAGCGGGGCCTGACAGTCCAGATCATTGACGTCACTGGACATGTTCGGTTCTCTCACACCATCGCTCTCGAATAGCCGCCGTCAGCCGCGACGGTGGAGGACTGTACGGTATTCTCGATTGACATTTCTTGGAAACGAGTGTTAAGTAGTGAAAATTGCGTGTTGCGTCGTGATCGGGGAGCACGGCCGCCCCGGTCGTGCAGCACTGATCGGGGCTCAAATCCCCTACCGATGGAGCGGCCATGGAAAAGTTGAAAGGTCTGAAGTGCCGCGAGTGCGGGCGCAGGTATCCCTCCTCGCCGGCCCACATCTGCGAGTTCTGCTTCGGTCCCCTCGAGGTGGATTACAACTACGACGCCTTGAAGGGGGTCATCACCCGCGCCTCTATCGCCGCCGGCCCTCCCAGCATCTGGCGCTACAAGGATTTGCTGCCGATCGAGGGGGACGTGGCGGTCGGGCATCACGTGGGCTTTACGCCCCTCATCCGCTCCCAGAACCTGGCGGAGGAATTGGGGGTGAGGGAGCTGTGGATCAAGAACGACTCGGTCTGCCATCCCACGTGGTCCTTCAAGGACCGGGTGGTGTCGGTCGCGGTGACCAAGGCGAAGGAGTTCGGCTTCGACACCGTGGCCTGCGCCTCCACCGGGAACCTGGCCAACTCGGTCGCCGCCCACGCGGCCGAGGCGCGACTGAGGAGCTACATCTTCATTCCTGCGGACCTGGAACGGGGCAAGATCGTGGGCACACTTGTTTATCATCCCACGCTGGTAGCCGTGCAGGGGACCTACGACGAGGTCAACCGCTTGTGCTCGGAGGTCTCCGACAAGTACCGGTGGGCCTTCGTCAATATCAATATCCGCCCGTTCTACTCGGAGGGCTCCAAGACCTACGGGTACGAAATCCTCGAACAGCTCGGCTGGCGGGCGCCGGGCCACATCGTCGTCCCGTGCGCCGGCGGGTCGCTGATCACGAAGATCTGGAAGGCGATCCGGGAGTTCAGCATGCTCGGGCTGGTGGAGCGGCCGGCCACCAAGATGCACGCCGCCCAGGCCACGGGGTGCGGTCCGATCGTGACCATGATCAAGAAGGACACCGACGTGCTGGCTCCGGAGCGACCGAATACGATCGCCAAGTCGCTCGCCATCGGCAACCCCGCGGACGGGTACTACGCCTATCGGAGCGTGAAGGAGTCCGGCGGTTACGGCGAGCACGTGACCGACGAAGAGATCGTCCAGGGGATGCTGCTCCTGGCGCGCACCGAGGGGATCTTCACCGAGACCGCCGGGGGCGTCACCGTGGCCGTGACGAAGAAACTCATCGAGACCGGCGTCATTCCCCGGGACGAGTCCGTGGTGATCTGCATCACCGGCATCGGGCTCAAGACCCCCGACGTGCTGCAGGAGCGGCTGGAGACCCACGTGACGATCCGGCCGTCGCTCTCGGCGTTCGACCGGGCGCTGGCGGAACTGAAGTCCCAGGCCGGGCAATAAGGAGATTCGACGATGCCAGTTCTGGTCCGAATCCCCACTCCCCTCAGGGCGGTGACGAAGGGCGCGGGAGAAGTGCGGGCGAAGGGTGATACCGTGGTGGACCTTATCGAGGACCTCGAGCGGCAGTATCCCGGCCTCCGGGAACGGTTGATCGAGGAGGGCGGCGAGGTCCGGCGGTTCATCAATATCTATGTCAATGAGGAAGACATTCGCTTCCTGCAGGGCAAGAAGACCGCCCTGAAGGACGGCGACCAGGTCTCGATCGTCCCGGCGATCGCGGGGGGCTGACCGCCCCGCGCCTGACATGGCCCGCATGCGCGTCCGGCTCACCTTTCCTCCCGAACGGATCCAGGAACCCGTCATCTATCATCTGGTGAAGGACTTCGACATTGTGACCAATATCCGCCGGGCCGACGTCAAGGCCGACCACGGCTGGGTGGTCCTGGAGCTCGAAGGGAAAGAAGACAACCTGCATCGCGGAATCGCCTGGCTCAAGGAGAAAGGGGTCAAGGTGGACCCGATCGGGCGCGACGTGATCGTTCCCTAGTTCCGTGCCAACTGACTTCGTCATACGGCGTTCTCGGTCGTCGCCATGCCTCTACGGGCACCACGTCCGGCCGCAGGCCGGCGTGGTCGCTACGCCTCCGGCCGGCTCCTCCCTCGGGCCTTGTCTGGCTCGTCATTTGGCCCGGCAATGTCGCCGGTTTGGCCCCCTCGGGCTCGCGGTCGTGCTCGCCGTGGGCTGCGCGGCTCCCCTCGCGCCCAACATCGTCCGCTACCCCCAGTTCAACTACCCGCCCACCGACGCCAAGGCTGTCACCATTTACAAGGAGCCGCCGCCGGCCCAATACGAGGCGATCGGGGAGGTGCGGACGAGAATTCCGGCCAATGCTCCGATGGACCAGTTTGAGCAGGCGCTGAGAGAGGAAGCCGCCAAGATCGGGGCCAATGGCGTCGTGATGGTGGTCCAAGACCGGGTGACGGAACAAAAGATTCAGCGGCCGGTGATGGGCGCTCAGCAGCCTGTCGGCGCCTCCTCGACCCCGGGTGGCGGGGTCGCGACCTTGCCGGCTCAGACGGGCCGGATGGAAGAGGTCACGATCCGGGTGCACGAGAAAGAGATCACGGGGGTGGTGATCCGCTTCAAGAAGTAGGTGGACGATGGGATCCATGGCGTGACGCTCAGGGAGGCGGGGCTCCAGATCTTTCGAGCGGCCCTCCGGGCCGGGGATGTCGGCCCCCTGGCCCGGGGCGCTCTCCAGTCGGTGGATCTCTCTCGCCCCCGTCGGATCCTGGTGGTGGGAGCCGGCAAGGCTTCGGGCACCATGGCCCACGCTCTTGAGGAAATCCTCGGCGACAGGATCACCGCAGGCCTCGTCGTCGTAAAGGATGGCCACACGGCCCCCATCAAGAAGATCAAGCTGGTGGAGGCCGGCCATCCTATTCCTGATGAGCGCGGGCTGCGCGCCGCCAACGAAATCCTGACCCTCGTCCGGTCGGCTGAAGCCGACGACCTGGTAATCGTCTTGATCTCCGGGGGTGGGTCGGCGCTCACCCCGTGCCCCGCCCCCCCCATCACGCTTGAAGAGAAGCAGGTCATGACCCGGCTCCTCCTGGAAGCCGGGGCCAATATCAACCAGCTGAACGCGGTCAGGAAGCACTGCTCGCTCTCCAAGGGCGGGCGCCTGGCCCAGGCCGCCGCCGCCCCCGCCTCAGTGCTCTCCCTGATCCTCTCCGATGTGATCGGCGACCCTCTGGATGTGATCGCCTCCGGCCCGACGGCGCCCGACCAGACGACGTTCGGGGATGCTCTGGCGATCCTTGACCGCTTCGCCCTTCGCGCCAAGGTCCCGCGCGCCGTCCTCGAGCATTTGGAGCGGGGTGCCAGAGGGGAAATTCCCGAGACTCCCAAGGCCGGCGATCCCCTCTTTCGTCGCGTCCAGAACCGCATCATCGGAGATAATGCGCTCGTCGTCGAGGCAGCGCTCTGGACTGCCGAGAGCCTGGGCTTTCACGCCCACCTCCTGACGCGGTCCTTGGAGGGTGAAGCGCGGCAGGTGGCCAAGCAGTTGGTGAACCGGGCGCTCGAGGTCCAGACCTCGGGGAAGCCGGTCGCTCCCCCCGCCTGCCTGATTGCCGGCGGGGAGACGACGGTGACGGTGAGGGGGAAGGGACTCGGTGGGAGGTGCCAGGAATTCGCCCTGGCCGCGGCGTTGGCGCTCGAGGGGATGGAGGACGTTCTGGTGCTCGCGGCGGGAACGGACGGGAGCGACGGTCCCACCGATGCTGCCGGGGCCCTTGCTGACGGCGAGACAGTGGCTCAAGGTCGGCGTCAAAATCTTGACGCTCGCGCCTTCCTGGAATCCAATGACTCCTATCGCTTCTTCTCGGCCCTCGGGAATCTGATCACGACGGGCCCGACGAACACGAACCTCCTGGATCTCCACCTCCTGCTGGTCGGCCCGCTGCCTTCGAAATAGGCGAAACGCTCCGAGTCTTTGATTTCTCGAAGGCGCGACCCGGAAACCCACAGGCTTATCCACCGGGGGACCACAGGGAATGTGGAAAATCCTTGTGGTATTCTAGCGCCGTGCAGCGAACCCGCGTGGATCTGCTCTCGCTCTTACCGAACGAACTCGAGACGTTGTCCCAGCGTCTCGGCGTGGACCGCTATCGCGGCCGTCAGCTCGCGGCCTGGCTCTTCAAAAAGGCGGTCTATGACCTCGGGGCGATGTCGAACCTCCCGAGGGAGTTTAGGTCCCGGCTGGCTGAAGAGGCATTCATCGGGGTCCCCCAGGTCGAACGGATCACTCCCTCCCAGGACGGGAGCCGGAAGTTCGTCCTGCGCCTGGCGGACGGCGCCCGGGTCCAGGCCGTCATCATGCCCGATCGAGACCGCCTCACCCTCTGCCTCTCGACCCAGGTGGGATGCGGATACGCATGCGCGTTCTGCCTGACCGGGACGATGGGCCTGGATCGTAATCTGACAGCCGGGGAAATCGTCGGCCAGCTGGCGGCTGTGCGCCAGGCGCTCGGGCCTGACGCGCGCGTGACTCACCTGGTCTTCATGGGCATGGGGGAGCCCTTGGCCAATTACGAGGCGACCGTCAAGGCGTTGAGGCTCTTCATCCATCCCGAGGCCTTCGGGTATTCTCCCCGGCGGATCACGGTCTCTACCGTGGGGCTCGTCACGGGGATTCAGAAGCTGGCCAAGGAAGATCTCAAGGTGAACCTGGCGATCTCGCTCCACGCCACGACCAATGCTGTGCGGATGGAGCTGATGCCGGTGAACCGCGGCTGGCCGCTCGAGAGTCTCCTCGCCGCTTGCCGCCAGTTCCCGCTGCCGGTCCGCCAACGGATGACCTTCGAGTATGTGCTCCTGGACGGCGTCAACGATTCTCCGGAGGATGCCCTCAGGCTGACCCGTCTTGTCAGGGGACTCCGCGCCAAGATCAACCTGATCCCGTTCAACGCCTGGGACCCCTCCCGCTTCCGCCGGCCGCCCCTGCCGCGGATCCTGGCCTTTCAGGCGCTGCTCCTTGAGCACGGGATCACCGCGACCATCCGTTGGAGCAAGGGCGAGGATATCGGCGCGGCCTGCGGTCAGCTCAAGGAGCCTCGGCTCCCGAAGATGGCTTCGGCATGACGCGGTCGAACACAGCCCGTCCTGCGTGGCCTCGTTCGAGCGCGGGCTTCGCCCGCGCAACTCCTGGGGGAGGTCTCGGAGGGGGCCGTCGAGACCCACTCCGATGAAAACCGTTGCGTTTGTGACGCTCGGCTGCAAGCTGAACCAGGTGGACACTCAGGAGATCGAAGCGAACCTGGCCTCTCGCGGCTTTCGCGCGGTCCCGTTCGAAGAACCGGCCCAGGTGTACGTGATCAACACCTGCACGGTGACGGCCCGGGCCGACTTCTCGGACCGGCAGATGATCCGCCGCGCGATCGCCCGGAACCCCGATGCGCTGATTGTGGTCACAGGCTGCCTCGCCCAGACCAATCCGGTTGCCGTCGCGCGGATCCCGGGGGTGGATCTGATCGTCGGGAACCAGGAGAAGTACGACTTGACGGGCCTGCTCGACTCCCTCACCAAGAGGGCGAGCCCTCTCGTCAGAGTGGGGGACATCCAAAAGGCCGTGGGTGTTCCCGCTACTCCGGTGACTCACTTCAGCGGACGCTCACGGGCCTTCGTTAAGATCCAGGACGGCTGTCAGCACCGCTGCGCCTTCTGCATCGTCCCCTACGCCCGCGGCGGGAGCCGGAGCCAGGAGCCCGAGGTGGTCGTGGACCAGGTCTTCCGGCTCGTCGACGCCGGCTACGGCGAGGTTGTGCTCACCGGGGTGGACATGGGGCACTACGGCTGGGACCTCGTCCCCCGGACCACTCTCGCGGCTCTGCTCCCACGGCTTCGCGACGTTTCAGGCCTCCGCCGGCTGCGCCTCTCCTCACTCCTGCCCCCCTACTTCACCGACGAGCTGATCGAGGTGATTGCCGGTTCTCCCCGGATCTGCCCGCACCTTCACATCCCGCTTCAGTCCGGGAGCGACCGCATCCTGCGCCTCATGCGAAGACCTTATAACACGGGGATTTATCGTTCATTGCTTGAGAGACTTTCGAGGGCCATCCCTGACCTCGGGATCGGGGCCGACGTGATCGTCGGCTTCCCGGGGGAAACCGACGCCGACTTCGAGGAGACGCGGAGGCTGATCGAGGCGCTCCCGTTCTCCTACCTTCACGTCTTCTCCTACTCGGATCGCAGGGGAACCGAGGCCGGTCGCCTGCCGGACCATCTCCCGCCACGGGTGATCGCTGAGCGAAGCAAAACGCTCAGAGGGCTGAGCCAGGGGCTGAACCTCGCCTTTCGCCGGCGCCTCTTGGGTCAGCCCCAGGAGGTCCTGGTTCTCGAGACGCGCGACAAGGCGACCGGACTCCTGACAGGCCTGACGGGAAACTATGTCGAGGTCCTGTTCGAGGGCCGCGACGAATGGATGAGGCAATTCCTGACCGTCACCGTCACCGACGTGACGGCCGACCGCACGCTGGGCGAGGTGCTCGTGTGAGGCGCCCTGTCCGAAGTCGCCCGGAGCCCCCCGGCGGCTCCGCGCTGGTTCGAGCGCGGGCTTTGCCCGCGCAATCCTGGGGGGGAGGAATCGGAAGGGGGGCGAAGCCCCCCTCCGAGGTGAGAATCGGCGTCATAGGAGGGAGCGGGCTCTACGAGCTGGAAGGGCTCACGGACGTCCGCTGGACGAAAGTCCGGACGCCGTTCGGTGATCCGTCGGACTCCTACTGCGTCGGCCGCCTTGGAGATCGAACCGTCGCGTTTCTGCCGCGCCACGGGCGCGGGCATCGGCTCATGCCCTCCGAGCTGAACTTCCGCGCCAACGTCTACGGCTTCAAGGCGCTGGGCGTCGAGTGGGTGATCTCCATCAGCGCCGTGGGAAGCATGCGCGAAGACATCCGCCCCCTCGACCTCGTCATTCCCGACCAGTTCTTTGACTGGACCCGGCGCCGCCCCTCGACCTTCTTCGGTGACGGGATCGTGGCTCACGTGGGCATGGCTGACCCCGTCTGTTCCGATCTGGCGGATCGGCTCGAAGCGGCGGCCCGCGCCACCGGCGCGACCGTTCACCGGGGCGGAACGTACCTCTGCATCGAGGGCCCCCAGTTCTCGTCGAAGAGCGAGTCGCGCATCTACCGGCAGTGGGGCGTGGACGTGATCGGGATGACCAACATGCCGGAGGCCAAGCTGGCCCGGGAGGCGGAGCTCTGCTACGCCACGCTGGCGCTCACCACCGACTACGACGTCTGGCACGAGAGCGAGGAGGCGGTGACGGTCGAAGCGGTGATCGCCAACCTCCTGAAGAACGTCGCCACCGCCAAAGAAGTCCTCCAGCGGGTGATCCCCCGGATCGGGCCCCCCAGGCGGTGCGGCTGTCCCCTGCTGCTTCGCAACGCCGTGATTACGAACCCCTCGTCGTTTCCCCCGCGGACCCGGAAGGTCCTCCACCTGCTCCTGGGGAAGTATTTCCCATCGCGCCAGCGCCGTTCCCCCTCACCCTCCCCTCTCCCCCCTCGGGGGGAGAGGATTAAGGTGAGGGGGGCGAGGGCTCGGAGAGCCCGGCGTGGCTGACGTCCTCGTCGTCGGCTCGGTGGCGCTCGATAGCGTCACCACGCCCTTTGGGCAGGCCACCGAAGTCCTCGGCGGATCGGCCACCTTTTTCTCCTACGCCGCGAGCTTCTTCACGCACGTGAAGCTGGTCGCGGTGGTCGGGGAGGACTTCCCGAAGGCGCACCTCTCGACGCTCAAGGATCGCGGCGTGGACCTGTCCGGGCTCCAGGTCGCGCGCGGGCAGACGTTTCGGTGGGTGGGGGAGTACGGCTTCGACCTCAACGAGGTCAGGACCCTCGACACCCGCCTGAACGTCTTCGCCAACTTTCGGCCGTCCCTCTCCGGCGCCCACAAGAAGACCCCGTTTCTCTTCCTGGCCAACATCGATCCTGAGCTCCAGATGGAGGTGCTCCGCCAGGCGGGGCGGCCGCAGCTCGTCGCCCTGGACACGATGAACTTCTGGATCGAGGGGAAGCGCGAGGCGCTCATGAACGTGCTATCGGAGGTGGACGTGCTTCTGATCAACGATGCCGAGGCCCGCCAGCTTGCGCGGGAGCCCAACCTCATCAAGGCGGCGCGCGCGATCCTGGGTCTCGGCCCGCGCACCGTGGTGGTCAAGCGCGGCGAGTACGGGGCCTTGATGGTCTCCAACGGCTCCTTCTTCTTCGTCCCGGCGTACCCGATGGAATCGGTGCTCGACCCGACCGGAGCTGGGGACAGCTTCGCCGGAGGCTTCATGGGCTATCTGGCCAAGGAAGAGCGGACGGATCTCGACTCGGTTCGCCGCGCCATCGTCTTCGGCTCGGTCATGGCCTCGTTCACCGTGGAGGATTTCTCGTTGAACCGGCTCTTGACCCTCAGAGCGGACGAGATCGAGCGGCGGTACGCGTCCTTCCAGGACCTCGTGCGCTTCGAGATCTGAGATGACTCCCGCGCTCAGGGCTAAATACGACCGCCTCCTCGGCATCCTCAAGGGGCTGGAGAGTGTGGTCGTGGCGTTCTCGGGCGGGGTGGATTCGACCTTTCTGGCCAAGGCGTCCAAGGATGCCCTCGGTGGCAGAGCCCTCCTCGTTACCGCCGACTCGGAGACTTATCCCGCCTCCGAGTTCCAAGAGGCCAGACGGCTGGCGGCGCAGCTCGGGATGCGTCACGTCGTCGTCGAGACGCGCGAGCTCGACAACCCCGAATACGCCAGGAACTCACCCAACCGCTGCTTCTTCTGCAAGGAAGAGCTGTTCAGCAAGCTTCGGCCGATCGCTGAGCGGGAAAGGGTCGCTCATCTCGTGTACGGGGCGAACATGGACGACCAGGGCGATCACCGCCCGGGCATGGAGGCGGCCAGGCGAATGGGAATCCAGGCGCCCTTGATCGAGGCCGAGTTCTGGAAGGCCGAAATCCGTGAGGTCTCCCGCGAGCTCGGGCTCCCCACGTGGGACAAACCGTCCTTCGCCTGCCTCTCCTCGCGCTTTCAGTACGGAGACGCCATCACGGCGGAGAAGCTCCGACAGATTGACGCCGCCGAGGCGTTCGTGCGGAGCCTCGGCTTTCGACAGTTCCGTGTTCGCCACCACGACCATCTCGCCCGTCTCGAGATTGCCCGGGAGGAGATGGCGCGACTCTGGGAGGATGACGTCCGGGACTCGATCGTCGCCCGGCTGAGGGAGCTCGGGTATCTGTACGTCACGGTGGACCTTCAGGGGTTCAGGAGCGGGAGCGCCAACGACGCGCTCAGGCTGATGCAGGTCCTCCGCGACAAGGGCGGGACGTAGGGTGGATCGCGAGAGACTCAAGGCGCTCCTGGAGGACGTTCAAGCGGGGCGGCTGTCCCCTGTGGAGGCGCTTGTCCGGCTCCGGGAGCTTCCCTACGAAGACCTGAGGTTCGCCAAGGTGGATCTCCACCGGTCGCTCCGCGCGGGGATGCCTGAGGCTGTGTTCTGCCAGGGGAAGACGCCCGAGCAAGTCGTCGCGATCGTCTCGCGCCTCGCCGCGTATCACGACAACGTCCTTGCCACCCGAGCGACCCCCGACGTGGCGCAGGCGGTCGCCGCCGCCGGTCTGCCCCATGACTATCACGCCGAGGCGCGGATCGTGGTCGTCAAGCCGAGGCCGGCGGAGGGGGTTGGGCTGATCGCCGTCGTCAGCGCGGGGACGTCCGATATCCCCGTGGCCGAGGAGGCCGCAGTGACCGCTGAGGTCCTCGGCAACCGCGTGGAGCGGGTGTACGACGTGGGCGTGGCCGGGCTCCACCGCGTGCTGGATCACCACCACGTGCTGAGCGAGGCCAACGCCCTCATCGCGGTTGCGGGGATGGAGGGGGCCCTGCCGAGCGTCATCGGGGGCTTGGTGGACCGGCCCATCATCGCGGTCCCGACGAGCGTCGGCTATGGGGCCTCCTTCGGCGGG
>JACQCL010000113.1 GCA_016201645.1 Candidatus Rokuibacteriota bacterium | reverse complement strand
CGTCCCCTCGCCTGCGGCCAGAATGACCACGGTCAGGTCAGCACCCATTATGCCTCCAATAATATCACGTTGTTCCCCCTCACCTGGATCCTCTCCCCCCCCTCACCCTACCTCTCCCCGCTGAGGAGGGGGGAAAGGGGTGGGGTGAGGGGGCCAAAGCGCGGTGCAGGTAGGCCAGCAGGCGCTTCATCCTCTCGGGCAATGCCGATCTGAATTCCAGGGCGTTCCCCGTGACCGGATGGGTGAAGCCAAGCACCGCGGCGTGAAGCGCGATCCCGTCGAGCCCTTCGACCAGCTCTTCCAGGGCCGGATCCGAAATCCGCGGCGTGGCCCTCCGGCGGTATGTTGTGTCCCCCACCACCGGATGCCCGATGTGGCTCAGGTGAACCCGAATCTGATGTGTCCGCCCGGTCTCGAGCTGAGCTTCCAGGTACGTGAAGCCCTTGAACCGCTCGAGAACCCTGAAGCGCGTGACCGCGCGCTTGCCACGGCCGGCCGGCAGGACCGCCATTCGGGTCCGCTGACGCGGGTGTCGTCCGATGGGGGTTTCGATGACGCCTTCGGCTCGCGGGACCTCGCCGCGGACGAGGACCAGATAGCGCCGACTGACCCGCCGAGCCGCGAGGTCAGCGGTCAGTTCTGAGTACGCCCTCGCGGTCTTCGCGACCACGAGCAGTCCTGAGGTTCCCTTGTCCAGGCGGTGGACAATGCCGGGCCGCCGGGGCCCGCCAACCCCGGCGATCGATGGGGCGTGGGCCAAGAGCGCATGGGCGAGCGTGCCGCTTCGCTGGCCGGCGCCTGGATGGACGACCATCCGGGCGGGCTTGTCCACGACGAGGACGTCGGCATCCTCGAAGATCACCCGGAGCGGGATCGGCTCCGCGCGCAGCTCTTCGGGCGGGGCCGGCGGCACGGTCACGCGAACCTCTTGGCCGGCCCTGAGCCTGACCGACGGCTTCACCGCCCGGCCGTTCACGCTCACGCGCCCCTCCTCGATGAGCGCCTTGAGCCGCGTCCGAGAGACGTCGGGCAACTTCTCCGCGAGCCACAGATCGAGGCGCCGCCCTGCCGTGCCGGGCTCGACTAAAAAACTCTCGAGGCGGGACACGCGAGTCAGGCTGGGGGAGAGGCGTTCCGGGTGAGGAGCCGGAGAGCGAGGAGCGCGACCCCGACGCTGATCGCCGAGTCGGCGACGTTGAAGGCAGGCCAGTGGTAGGCGCGCCAGTACGCGTCGATGAAGTCCACCACCGCGCCGAAGCGCCAGCGGTCAACGAGGTTTCCCAGGGCGCCGCCGAAGACGAGCCCGAGCGGAAACGCTGCGGACCACCCGCCCCCGGGCAGGAGTTGGAGCGCCAGCAAACCGAGCGCGCAGAGAGCAGCCAGGGACAGGAGGGCCACGACCCACCGCCAGCCTGGCGGGACCGCGGCGAGCATCCCGAAAGCGAGGCCCGGGTTCAGGACCAGGGTAAGCGCGAGGAGGCCGTCCACCACCGACACAGGGTGGCCGGGAGAAAGCCGAGCCAACGCCAGGAGCTTGGTCGCCTGGTCGAGCGCCAGGACGGCCACCCCCACCGCGACCGCCCGCCTCATGCCAGTGCGCGGACGACGGGGACACAGCGCTCGCAGAGGGCCGGATGCTCGGGATCCTCCCCCACCCGCGGGCTCCAGACCCAGCAGCGCTCGCACTTCTTCCAGCCGACGGCCTGGGCCGGCACTACCTCCAGCGCGAGCCCGGGGATCTCCTGACTCTCGTAGGCAATGCCGACGCTCCCAGGCGGCCGGTCGTGGAGCCTGATCCCCGAGACGTTGAAGAGCGTCCCCAGCAGCCTCTCGCCCTTGGCCTCCAGCAGCGGCAGCCACTGCTCCTCCGGCGCGCTCGTGATGTACACCACCGCGTCCAGGGCCTTGCCGATGCGCCCCTCTCGGCGGGCCGCCTCAAGCGCCCGGGAGACCTCTCCCCGCACCTCGAGGAGGCGCTCCCACTCCGCCGCAAGCCGCTCGTTGACCCATTCCCCGCGCTCCTCCGGGAACAGCGCGAGGTGGATACTCTCGGGCTTGCCGCGGCCCGGGATGTGAGACCAGACCTCCTCCACCGTGAAGGTCAGGATCGGAGCCAAAAGGCGCGCGAGGGCCGTCAGAATCTCGAAGCACACGGTCTGGGCAGCGCGGCGCCGGAGATCGCCCGCCGCCGAGACGTAGAGCCGGTCCTTGATGAGGTCCAGGTAGAGCGCGGAGAGGTCCACGGCGCAGAAGTTGTGCGCCGCGTGGAAGACCACGTGGAACTGGTACTCCGAGTAGGCCCTCCGCACGCGGGCGATCAGCTCGCTCAGCCGGAGCAGCGCCCAGTGATCCAGCTCATCCATCTGGGCGTAGGAGACCCGGTCCCGGTCGGGATCGAAGTCCGCCAGCGCGCCCAGGAGGAAGCGACAGGTGTTCCGGATGCGCCGGTAGGCGTCGGCCAGCCGAGTAAGGATTTCCTGGGACAGGCGGATGTCCTCGGTGTAGTCCTCGGCCGCGACCCAGAGGCGCAGCACCTCGGCGCCGTACTTGGGAAGCAGCTCCTCCGGGGCGACGTAGTTGCCCTGGGACTTGGACATCTTCCGGCCCTCGCCGTCCACGACGAAGCCGTGGGTGAGGACAGACTTGAAGGGCGGTTTGCCTCGCGTCCCGACAGCCTCAAGAAGAGAGGAGTGAAACCAGCCCCGGTGCTGATCCGAGCCCTCCAAGTACATCTCCGAGGGCCAGCGGAGATCCGGGCGCGTTTCGAGGACGGCAGCGTGACTGCACCCTGAGTCGAACCAGACGTCGAGAATGTCCGTCTCCTTGCGGAAGGACGATCCGCCGCACTTGGGACAGCAGGTCCCAGCCGGCAGGAGATCGCGGACTGCCCGCGCGTGCCATTCCTCCGCGCCTTTGCCCGCCTTCACGATGGCCGCCACGTGCTCGACCAAGCGCTCGTCCAGGAGGAGCGTCTCGCAGCCTGTGCAGTAGAACGCCACGATGGGGACGCCCCACACCCGCTGACGCGAGATGACCCACTCGGGCCGGTGCGCGACCATGTTGAAGATGCGCTCCTCGCCCCAGGCTGGGATCCAGCTCACGTCGTTCCGGATGGCGCTGAGCGCCTTTTGGCGCAGACCGTTCTTGTCGAGAGCGATGAACCACTGCTCGGTGGCCCGGAAGAGCGTCGGGTTCTTGCAGCGCCAGCAGTGGGGGTAGGTGTGGTGGACCTCCGCCGTCGCCACCCACGTGCCGACCCGCTTCAGATGCTCGACGATCCGGGGGTTGGCCTCCCAGACCGTCAGTCCCGCGAAGTGCGCAACTTCCGGGAGGAAGCGCCCGTCGTCGTCCACGGGGTTGTAGGTCCTGAGCCCAACCCGCCGCCCCAACTCATAGTCCTCTTCCCCATGGCCGGGAGCGATGTGGACCAGGCCGGTGCCGGTGTCCATCGCCACGAAGTCGGCCATCACAACAGGGATGTCGCGCTCGATCCACGGGTGCTGGCCCACCGTGCCGGCGAGGTCGGCGCCGGAGAGGCCCATCGAAATGACTCCGTGCTTCACGGGCTGCTTGAACAGCAGCAGGAAGTCGTCGATGCGAGCCCTCGCGACGATATAAATCTCTCCGGCAACTTCGACCGCGACGTAACTCTGAGTCGGATGCACAGCGATGGCGAGGTTCGCCGGGAGCGTCCAGGGCGTCGTCGTCCAGATGACGAAGGCGGCGGGTCGGCCGCCCAAGGCCCGGGCAAGCGCGGGGGCCGCGGTCTTGACGGGGAATTTCACGTACACCGACGGCGTGGTCTCCTCCTCGTACTCCACCTCGGCCTGGGCCAGCGCCGTCTTGCAGTACATGCACCAGTGCACGGGCTTGAGCCCCTTGTACACGAGGCCGCGCCCGACGAACCGCCCGAACTCGCGCACGATGGTGGCCTGGTAGGCGGGCGCCATCGTGATGTATGGGTTCTTCCAGTCCCCGAACACGCCCAGCCGTTTGAACTCCTCCCGCTGGACGTCCACGAACTTGGCGGCGTACTCGCGGCAGCGGCGGAGCTTCTCCAGCGGGTCCATGGCGCGGCGGACGTCCACCAGGCCCGTGTCGAGGCCCAGCTCCTTGTCCACCTGGTGCTCGATGGGCAGCCCGTGGCAGTCCCAGCCGGGCACGTACACGGCGTTGTAGCCGAGCATGGTGCGCGACTTGACAATGAAGTCCTTGAGGACCTTATTCAGCACGTGCCCCATGTGGATGTGGCCGTTGGCGTAAGGCGGGCCGTCGTGGAGGATCCAGAGGGGACGCTTCCCGGACGCCTGGCGGATCCGGGCGTAGATATCCATGGCCTCCCAGCGTTCCAGGATCTCGGGCTCGAGCTTCGGGAGGTTCGCCTTCATCGGGAAGCTCGTCTTGGGGAGATTCAGCGTGGCCTTGTAGTCCATAAAGCGAACCTTGATGCTAGCACCCGAGAATAGAGAGCGTCAAGGAACCGGGCCCCCGTGCGGGGGACCCGCGAGGAGGGGTGGGGGCGATCAGCGGGGAGTCAGCGTGACGACGCCGGCGGAGGTATCTATGTTGACGTTGAAGTGATTGAGGAAGTCCCGGCCGAGCAGACCGTCCACGTCCTTGAAGTCGATGTCGTGGGCCAGGATTGTCAGCGGCCCGGCCTTGGCCTGGCCGACCTCGACGGACTCGACCCGCACGATATCCACGCGCTGGGTCCCGGTCGCCCCGCGAATCTCGGCGCGCGGGGCGAACCACGTAGAGATCCCGACCCGCCAGAGCGCGAGGGGATTGATCACCGTCGTATCGGCGCCGGTGTCGAGGATCAGCGTCACCGGGCCGCCGCCATTGACCTTGGCGCTGACCATGATGGGGGACCCCGGCTTGAACGGGATCTTCTCGACGCCAGGGGGTGCCGCCGCCGGCTTGGGCGACTCTGCGGACGGCGTCGGCGTCGGCTTGAGGAGTGGCTGGGCTGTCGAGCGGGAGCGCTCCGGGACACTGCCGAGCCCTTCGGAATAATGGACCTGGTCCTGCTCATCGGTCCACCGGTACATCTGGGCCTCGGCGCTGGCCGCCCCCGCCAGAACGGCCAGGAGCGCGACAAGAGTACCTAGCCGGCTCGAGGGGGAACCCCGCCTCATGAGCCTATTCTAGCGCGGTCGGGCGGCTTTGCGCACAAAGTGGGTAGCGGGATCAGGACTCAAAAACGAGGGGGGAGCGGGCTTAGGACTTCTTCTCTTCTTCCTTCTTGGCCTGAGAGGTCCCCTCGTCCTTGACGTCGGAGACCCCCTTCTTGAACTCCTTGACGCTCGAGCCGAGCGAGCGCGCCAGGTCGGGCAAACGCTGAGCCCCGAAGAGGATCAGGACAATGACGAGGATCAGGAGCAGCTCTTGGTATCCCAGGCCAAACATCCCTTCAACCCCTTTCCAATCTCGGCGGTGCCTTTACGTTACGCTCCTGACCCCGCGCTGTCAATGACAATTACCTCGCAGGGGGGCTTCGCCCCCCTTCCGATTCCTCCCCCCGGTCGCGCGGGCAAAGCCCGCGCCGGAACGCGGCCTAACCCGCAGCGCGAAGGACCCGCCTGTCGCCGACCCGCGTCGTGACTCGCTGGCCGTCGAAGTACTCCATCAGGGGGATGGCGTACTTCCGGGAGATTCCGAGGAGGTCCTTCATCTCGGCCGGGCCGATCTCCTTCTTCTCCTTGAGGTAGGCGACGAGTTTATCCTCGATGGTCTTCAGCACCTCCGCATGGAAGAAGAGTGACTCTTTGATCCTGATGAGCCGCCGCTCCTCGAGGAGGAGCTGAAAGAGCTCGTTCTCCTCCGACCCCGTGAGGCCAGCTTTCGATAGCGCCTCTTCAGGGCTCGGAGGCGCGGCGCCCGCGCTCCGGAAGAGCGTGTCCACCTTGTCCACCGCCGTCCGCTGCACCGAGGAGAGGCGGATCTGATGCGACGCCAATCTCACCTTGTCCTTTTCGGCCTTGACGAGCCCCTCGGCTTCGAGCGTCCCCAGCATATGGGAGAAGATCCGCTCGTCTGCCGACCCGGCGCGCCCCCGGAGTTCCTCCCGGGAGATGCCCGCCCTGAGCGGGTGCTGGGCATGGAAGGCCTCGAGGACCCGGAGGACCTGCCCTCGGAGCCGCCCCCGGGCGTCGGCGTGGACGAACCACTCCCGATCCACTGCCACGACCTTGCCGGAGGCCGCGAGAGCCTCCAAAAGCTCCCTGAGTCTCGCCGGGGCGAAAGGCGCCCGGGCGCGCAGCTCGGTCGTCTTCACTCCGAGCGGGCCGGCCTGTCGCAGGTGCTCTTCGAGGACCTCTTCCGGGCTGCCCCGCTCGAGGATCGCCAGGTGCGCGAGGAGGGCGGGCGCCTTTCTCCTGAAGCGGGGAGGAGCCACATCCAGAAGGGTTCCCCCGCCGATCGTGATGATCGGCGAGTAGGAACGGATCACGTAGCGATCCCCCGGAAGCGCAACGATCGGTCCTTCCAGCTTGAAGCGGGCGTACGTCACGCCACCGGGCTCGAGCTCGGGCCGATCCAGGAGCAGGACGCGCGCCATCACCTCGCTCGTCCCCACGTGGAAGCGGACGCGATCCCGCGCCTTGAGAGGACGCGGGGCATCCTTGAGGAACTCCACCGTTGCGTCCACGAGGGCGGCAGGAATGAGCGCCCCGGGAAGCCCGAGCACGTCGCCCCGCTCAATCGCCGCGCGCTCCACCCCCTGGAGATTCACGGCAGTCCGCTGCCCCGCCACGGCCTCCTTCACCGGATGGCCGTGACACTGGAGCCCGCGCACCTTCGCCTGCGCCGCTTTGGGATAGACCTCCACCCTGTCGTCGAGAGCCAGGCGACCCGCCGTCAGCGTTCCCGTGACCACGGTGCCAAACCCCTTGACGGTGAACACTCGGTCAATGGGGAGACGTGGCGACTGATCGGCTGCTTTCGGGGGGACCTTCTCAGCCAGCGTGCGGAGTGCCGTGCGCAGCTCAGGGAGCCCCTCCCCCGTCTTCGCCGAGACCGGGATGATCGGGCAGCCTTCGAGGAACGTCCCCCGGAGGAGCCGCGCCACATCGTCTTTGACGAGCTCCGTCCAGTCTTCCTCGGCCAGGTCGCGCTTGGTGAGAGCAACGAGCCCGGTTTTGATGTGCAGGAGCCGGCAGATGGCGAGGTGCTCGCGCGTTTGCGGCATCACGCCTTCGTCGGCGGCGATGACGAGGAGGACGAGATCGATTCCGCCCACGCCCGCCAGCATGTTCTTGACGAAGCGCTCGTGCCCCGGCACGTCCACGATCTCGATGGTGAGGCCGCCCGGCTCCTCCAGGTAGGCGAAGCCCAGGTCGATGGTGATCCCCCGGGCCTTCTCCTCGGGGAGACGGTCGGTATCAATGCCGGTCAGGGCTTTGACGAGAGCAGTCTTCCCGTGATCAATGTGCCCTGCCGTCCCGACGACGACGTGCTTCATTTCATTCGGAGGGGGACTTCGCCCCCCGCCGATTCCTCCCCCCTGAGGTTGCGCGGCCAGAGCCCGCGCCCGAACGCGCGTGCATACGTTACCGCGAGGCGAGGCGCGTGAGGGCGTCCGCGAGGATGGGGACGTCGGAGTTCAGAACGGTGCGGCAGTCCAGCAGGAAACGGTCCTCCGCGATTCGGCCGATCACGGGCGGCTCGCCGGCCCGAAGCGCCTGATCGAGCGCTTCGGCCCGATGCGCGACCGTGCCAATGGCGAGCGCCACCGTCGGCAGCTCCACGAGCGGAAGCGAGCCGCCGCCGACCTGGGCGCGCCCCTCCACCACGGTCGCGCCCAGCGCTGCGGCCACCGCGGGAGAGAGCCGACGCAGTAAGCGGCGCGCGCGGCGGCGCACGGCACCCAGCGGTTCGGTGAGCATTCTGAGCGTGGGAATCGCCTCCGGCGCGTTGCCCACCTCATAGGCGTAGAGCGTCGCCTCCAGACCGGCCAGCGTCAGCTTGTCGATTCGAAGCGCGCGGTTGAGGGGATTCGTCCTGAGCCGCTCGACGAGAGCGGCCTTCCCCACAACGATCCCCGCCTGGGGGCCGCCCAGGAGCTTATCGCCCGAGAAGGAGACCAGGTCCAGACCGGCGCCGACCGCCTCTTGGACCGTGGGCTCCTGGGGGAAGCCGTATGGGCGGAGGTCCAGAAAGCAGCCGGAACCCAGATCCTCCATCACCGGAATCCCGCGGGAGCGCCCGAGCTCGACCAGCTCGCGGGTCGCCACCTGGGCCGTGAAGCCCAGCACCCGGTAGTTGGAGGTGTGCACCTTGAGAAGGAGCCCCGTCTCCGGACCGATCGCATCCGCGTAATCCTTGAGGTGCGTGCGGTTGGTCGTCCCCACCTCCCGAAGAATGGCGCCCGAGCGCCGCATGATATCCGGGATCCTGAACTCACCCCCGATCTCGATCAGCTCGCCCCGCGAGACCACCACTTCCTTGCCGCGGGCCAGGCTCTCGAGCGCAAGCAGCACGGCGGCGGCGTTGTTGTTGACGACGAGGGAAGCCTCTGCCCCTGTCAGGCGGCGGAGGAGGCTGTCCACGTGGGCGTAGCGCGACCCGCGCTCCTTCGACTTTAGGTCCAGCTCGAGGTTGGAGTACGCCGAGCCGACGCGACGGAGGCGCTCGAGAGCCAGGGGGGAGAGAAGGGCCCGCCCCAGGTTGGTGTGGAGCACCACGCCCGTGGCGTTGATCACGGGAACCAACGAAAAGACTCCCGACCGGGAGAGCTCCGCCGCGACCCTCCGGGCCAGCGCGTCCGGATCGGAAGGTGCCGGAGCCCCGGACCGCTTCAGCCCGCTCAGCAGGCGTAGGCGCTCGTGAGCCAGCACCTCGCGGATCGCCTGAACGATCCGCCCCCGCGTGATCCCCTTGAGCGCGGCATCCCCCTTGATCCGCTGGAGCACCTCGTCCACGGACGGCAGTGACCGCAGCGCTGACTGCCGGGTCTCAGCTTTTCCGGATCTCATGAGTGCTCGGGCTGGCCGGGCAGCTCCCCTGCCACCCGCTCTCTCACCTGAGCGATCACGCCCAGAGCCTCCCGTCTCACGGCCTCGAGAGGCCAGCGCCCGTTCCCCGAGCGTTGAAGCCGCCGGACGGCCTCCTCAGTCAGCCCGGCCCACAGCTCCTCCAGATCCTCGGCCGACAGGCCCTGGCCGCGGAGCGCCTCCGCCCACTCTCGCGCGAGGGCGTGAACGAGACGGTCCCGCTCTCCGGAAAGGCGACGGGCGCGGCGGATCAGGCTGGCCAGCCGACTAGCCACGTGAATCCCTCACCATCGCCCGGACCGCATCCAGCAAGTTCGACTCCCAGCGTCCCGTCGAGGCGCACTGAAAGACCGGCTGGGGCTTCAGCTTTCCCGAGGGACCCGTGCGGTGGGCTTGGGTCCGCATCTTGGCGTTGACCTGGACCTCCGTCCCATTGGAGCCCGCCGCATTCACGAACACCGTGAACGTGACCAGCGCCTCTCCCTCCAGGCGGGCGTCGCCGAAGCGGCCGCAGTCGGCATAGACCCCGATTGTCGTCGTGAAGTCGTCCGAGGCGATGACGCCCGAATCCCTCGCCACCACCCGCAGCGGGATGTTCTCCTTGGCCAGCGCTTCGACCAACGCCTTCCAGGTGGCGCCGTATGAGGCCGCCACCTGTTCCCGGTGCGGCGGGGGAAGCAGCGGCGCAATGTACGGCCCCGCGCACCCGGCCCACAGCGCAAGCACAAGGGCCCCATAGACGAGGCCACGACCGCGCACGTCAGCCCCTACCTCGCATGATGGTCTATCCCCTTGTACCTCTCGATAAACCGAACGATCCGGGCCTCGTCAAACTCGTCGAAGGTGTCAATGCGCGCCCACGCCGTCAGGGCAATTTTACTCTTCATCCCCGGATAGGGCGCAAGGATCACATGGCCCGTGTACCGTTTGACCACATCGGCGAGCTTGGCCACGAGCTCCGGGCACTCGCAGGTGTACTGAACCATCACCCCGCCATCCTCCAAATTGTGGACCTGCAATTCCTTCTGAATCGGCCGGGTGTGAATGCCCCAGGGCGCCAGATACGGCAGGTGCGGCCCCGAGGTGGGCGGCTCCGAGTTGTAGGGCGGGTGCGGGTCCGTCGCCAGCTGGATATGGGCGTTGCCCAGAGAGGGGACGAAGGTGCCGGGGAGGTCGGCGGCGGCGCGCCAGGCAAAGTACCCAACAACCACGACCGCCGCGACGCCTAGCGTGATGCCGAGACCCCAGCGGCGGCGGCGCCGGGCCCGGCCGGATGATTCCCGCTTCGCGGACCGATTCTCTTTCGCCATCTGGCTCCTTCGGCGGACCTGGCGGAAGCGTGTGGGAGTCGAACCCACCTCCAGCTTGTCTAGAGCCGGACGCCGGATTTGAAGTCCGGGAGGCCCACCGGGATCCTAGACGCTTCCGTCGTGCTAACTCCGCTCAGATCAAGGGATTCGAGTGTAGCATCCGGTGGCAGCGCCGACAACTTTCCCCCGGGCGGGAGAGCAGCTTCTGGAGAAATTTCAGGCACGCCGGGAGGGGGGCGTGGTCCCCCTCTGAGGACTAGCCGCCAGCGAGCGGCGGAAACAGCGAGAGGATGTCTCCGTCGGCGAGCGGCTGATCGAGCGCGGCGTCGCGACCGTTGACCATGGTAAGGAAAGGCATGTCTTCGGGAATCCGGAGGGACCGAACGACGTCCCGCACTCTACTGCCGTCGGCGAACTCGAGGGTGGCGCTCTGGCCGTCCCCCTCGTCGGGGAGGTAGCCGGCGAGGGTAGCGAAGAGCCGCACCTCGATTTTCACGGGGCCGGCTCGCGCCCGGAAGGGACGATCGAGACCACCACCCGGATCCGATCGCCCGGATAGATCCGTGCCTCGGGATCGAGGCCGTTCAGGCGGAGCAGCTCGGAGACACTGACCCCGTAGCGCTCGGCGATCTCAGAGAGCGTGTCCCGCGGCTTAACGACGTGGATGCCAGCGGGAGGAGGGGATGCTGACGACTTTGGAGCTCTGGCCGCCTGGGATTTGGCCGCCTTCGGCCTCTGAGCCTCGATCTGCTCCAGGACGTCCGCCATCACAGCGACGCTGCCGGCGGGGACTTTCAGGAAATAGGGCCGGCCGGGAGGGGTCGTCCCCCGTCGGAGTTCAGGGTTCAACTCGCTGAGAGTTTGAGCGGGCAGGCCTGCCAGGGCTGCCAGCTTCTTGAGCTCGACCGAGAACGGCACACTCACGACCTCATACACCATCGGTGGCTCGGGATTCACTTGAAAGCCATAGCGCTCCGGCTCTCGGGCGATCAAGGCGGCGGCCTGGATCTGAGGCACGAATTGCTTCGTCTCCTCCCGAAGCCAGCGCCCACGGGCAATGGTCCAGAAATCGTTGCTTCGGGTGCGTTCGACCGCGCGCGCCACCTTCACCTCCCCGGCATTGTAGGCGGCTTGGGCCAGGAACCAGTGGCCGAACTGGGCGAAGAGGTCCTTCAGGTACTCGGCCGCCGCTTCGGTGGACTTCTCCGGGTCGAGCCGCTCGTCCACCCAACGGTCCACCCTGAGGCCATACCGGCGCGCGGTCTGTTCCATGAACTGCCAGAGCCCCTTGGCGCCGGCTCGGGAAACGGCCAGCGGATTGAAGCCGCTCTCGACCATGGCCGTGAAGGCGAGGTCCTCGGGCAACCCCTTCTTCCGCAGTACCTGTCGAATCATCTCGAGGTAGCGGGTTGACCGGTCCAACGAGCGACCCACCACCTCGCGTCGGCTCCCGGTCTGAAAGCGCTCCACAAAATGCTGAACCGCGCCGTTCGTCTCAACAGGGAAGGGAGCAAGCAAGAGGTCGGCGGAAACCTCAACCGACAGGTCCGGCCCGGTCACGTCGCCTGCCCCGTCATTTGACGGCAGGGGGGCTTCCCAATCCGGACTAGCCGGTTCGGGTGGACCAGGGTTTTCCCCTTCTGGAACGGGCGCGACGGCGACGACAGGCGCTCCCGAACCGGCAGTCTCCGAACCTTGACACACGCAACCTGGCAAACTAGAGTGAGGCGCTCCTCTTTGGGCCTGAATTGACAAACACTTAGGAAAGGAGGTGAACCCCCTATGACAGCCCAGAAGCTCTTTGCTCTCCTCCTCAGCCTCGTCTTCCTGCATGCGACCGTCGGGCTCGCCACCGCCCAGGAAAAGAAAGTGGCCAACCCGTGCGCGGCCAACCCCTGTGCCGCCAAGCCGGCTATGAAGGCCAAGACTGCCGAGGGCACGGTGAAGTCCGTCTCGGCCACGACCCTCGTCGTCGAAGGGAAGGACAAGAAGGAGTGGTCCTTTACCATCAGTGGCGCGGTGGCCGAAGCTGCCAAGAAGCTCAAGGCCGGTGACACGGTGAGCATCTCCTACACCGAGGCTAACGGCAAGATGATGGCGGGCAAGATCACGGCCAAGGCGGCCAAGATGGAGAAAAAAGCGGTCAACCCGTGTGCCGCCAAAAATCCCTGCGCGGCCAAAAAACATTAACTCAGTTCGGATCGGAAAGGTTCCACAGGGCGCCGTCGGACTCGCGGCGCCCTCACTTCGCTCGGGAGTTGAAGAATGAGCCTGAGCCCTTCGTCTTATCGGGTTGAAAGGAGGTGATAGTCCATGACACCCATGAAGCTCGTGGCCCTCATCCTGAGCGTGCTCTTCCTCATCGGCCCCGCCGGGCTGGCGGCCGCCCAGGAAAAGAAGATGGACGACAAGAAGGCGGCCGAAGCCACCCCCGGAAAGGCGGTCGGAAAATCAAAGTACGCCAACGGCGTGGTGAAAACCGCCACACCCGACAGCCTCACCGTGGTCGGGAAGGATAAGAAGGAATGGACCTTCGCCGTGGATACCAAGACATCCATCAAGAAGGCCGGCAAGGCGGTCGTCGCCACCGATCTCAAGGAGGGAGATCCAGTCCAGGTCCAGTTCGCGGAAGCCGACGGCAAGCTGCTCGCCAAGTCTGTTACCGTGAAGGCGGGCGGGACTGCCAAGAAGGAAGAGAAGAAGTAACCGCTCGGTCGGACACGACACCAACTCAGGGCGTCTGCTTCTGGATGACGCCCTGAGTTTTTTCCTCCACGACGGCGGTCAACCAGGGATTTCGGTCGTGGAGTTCCACGCTGATGCCCTCGCCGGCCGCCACCGTCAGCTTGATCAACCAATAGGTCACCGCCCGGTACCCGCTGGGGAGCGGCTCCAAGACGAAGGCCCCACGGGCGTCCCGCAGCGGGATCTTACGGGGGGCCTTCTGATGGAGCTGCTCGTGCCACGCGAGCAGTACCCACTCCCCCGACGGAACCCGCGCCAGCTCGAATCGCCCACCCTCATCGGTCATCGCGATGAACATGAGCTCCCATGCCCTGGCCTGCCAGAGCGCCAGTTCGTAGGCATCCTTGATCTTCCTCACTTCGCCCGCAGCTGCTAGGTAGTTTTTTGCCGAATCCCGGGCGTGGGCCTTGACCGCTTCGAGGTCGGCGACGAGCCGTGGAGACAGCGGAAGGACAACGACGGTGACGCCGGCCAACGGAGTGGCCGCCTCCTGGGGCTTCCGTGGCTCCATGAACGCCGTCCCCCCGAGCGTCCCGGCCTGCCCCCGCTCCGTCGCCGCCCGATAGGGCGCGAGAAAGGCGCCCAGATCCTGACCGCCGGCGATGCCCCCCCAGAGGGCGAGCCCGACAATCGCCGCGAGGGTCAGAGCATAGCGGGGCGGGTTTTCCATCGCCGGTGTATCCAGAGCCATTGCTCGGGCCACTGCCGGATCCTCGCTTCCACGATGTTGGAGAACGCCTCCGTGAAGGCGAGGATATCCTGCTCACGGTCCCCCGTGCTGGGCGGCGGAATGGCCGGCTCGACCACCACACGATGCCGGCCGTGAGACTCGCGATGAATGAAGACGGGCACGACCGGCGCGCCGGACGAGAACGCCAGGACCGCGAGGCTCTTTGACGTGGAGGCCAGGTCGCCGAAGAACGGAACGAAGACCCCCTCGCGCCGGGACGCGTTCTGGTCCAGCAGAATTCCCACCATGGAGCCCCGGCGAAGCGCCTCCAGCACGCGCCGAAGGGCGCGGCGTTTAGGGATCACCTCGACGCCGCCGCCCTCCCGAAAACGCGCGACGAGCCGGTCCAGGACCGGGGAATCCAGGGGTCGCGCCACCACACTCAGCGGGTAGCCGGTCTGGACGTTGGCAGCGGCGAGGAGTTCCCAGTTGCCGAAGTGGGCGGTGAGAAGGAGCACGCCCCGACCCTGAGCCACCGCGGCCTTGAGATGGTCCGCCCCCTCCACCTCGACGCGGGAGAGCATGACGGCGGGCGGCCGGAAAAAGAGGGTGCACGCTTCGACGAAGGTCATCCCGAGGTGGCGAAAGCTCTCCCGGCAGATTCGACGAAGCTCCCGCCGGGGCCGTTCGCCTCCGAAGGCTCGAAGCAGGTTCTCACGGGCCGCCGCCCGGCGACCAAGCAAGACGCAGTAGGCCAGGTCGCCAAGCCTGCGACCCACCCAGAGCGCCCAACCCAACGGCAGGTGGGCCAGGGTCCAGCCGAGCCCCGCGAGCGGTCCCACCGCCAGCCGCCCAAGCGCCCGGGCGGCGGACCACTGTCGCCCAGAGCCCAAACGCATCAGCGCGGCAGGATCAGCCAAGTCAGCGCCGCGATGAGCGCGGAGAGCGGGATCGTGAGGATCCAGGCCCACACGATCCGCCCGGCCAGGCCCCATCGCACCGCCGAGAGGCGTTGGGTCGCCCCGACCCCCACGATGGATCCTGTGATGGTGTGGGTGGTGCTCACCGGGATGCCAGCGACGGCAGTCCCGATCAACATCACGGCGCCCGCAGTCTCGGCGCAGAACCCGCCGACCGGTCGGATTTTGGTCAGCCGCATGCCCATGGTCTTCACGATGCGCCAGCCGCCGGCCAAGGTGCCGAGGCCGATGGCGGCGCCGGCGGCGAGGATCACCCAAACGGGAACGTAGAACTCCGGCCCGAGGTACCCCGACGAGAAGAGCAGGATCGCGATGATCCCCATGGTCTTCTGAGCGTCGTTGGTCCCGTGGACAAGGCTGTAGGCCGCTGCCGAGATGAGCTGGAGACGGCGGAAGAGCCAATCCACCCGGCTCGGGCGCGCGCCACGGAAGATCCAGTACACGCCCACCATCAGGCCGAAGCCCAGCGCCATCCCTAAGAGGGGGGACAGGACGATGAACAGCAGGATCTTCGCCAATCCCGAGGGGATCAGAGACCCGAAACCGGCTTTGACAACCGCCGCACCCGCGAACCCGCCGATGAGGGCGTGGGAGGAGCTCGTGGGAATCCCGTAGTACCAGGTGATAAGGTCCCAGAGGATCGCGCCGGTGAGCCCGGCCAGGATCACCCACTGGTCCACCACCGCCGCCTCCACGACCCCCTTGCCGACGGTCTTGGCCACGTTCACGCCGAAGCCGAAGGCAGCCACGAAGTTGAAGAACGCGGCCCAGGCCACCGCCAGCATCGGAGAGAGCACGCGGGTCGAGACGACGGTGGCGATGGAGTTCGCGGCGTCGTGAAAGCCGTTGATATAGTCGAACACGAGGGCAACGAGGATGATGAAGACGAGGAAGAAGAACGAGCCGGACATGCACCTACGCCATCTTCAGCACGATGCCTTCAATCACGTTCACGACGTCCTCGCAGCGGTCGGTGACCGACTCCATGGTCTCGTAGAGCTCCTTCCACTTGATGACCTCGATGGGCTCAACGCCCTCGAACAGAGCGGCCAGGAGGTCTCGAAGCAGGCGGTCGGCTTCGTTCTCGAGCCGGTTCACCTCGATACAATGCTTGTGGTAGTAGGGCGAGAGGGTTCTGAGGCAGCGGACCGCCCGGTCGGTCGCCTCAGCGGTCTTGACGATGACCTTCGCCATATCCACGCAGCCGGCGGTCGGCTTGGTGATCTTGTAGAGGAGCAGCCGGTCCGCCACAGCATCAATCAGGTCCAGCACGTCGTCCAGCCGGCTCGCGAGCGCGTAGATGTCCTCCCGGTCGATGGGCGTGATGAACGTGGTGTTGAGCCGCTTGACGAGCTCGTGGGTCAGCGAGTCGCCGGCATGCTCCAAGTCCTTGACCTGTTCGGCTTTGGCCTTGGCGCTCCCGTAATCGTGCACCAACTCCTCGAGAACCCGGGCCGCCGAGACGATGTTCGTCCCCTGCTGCTCGAAGAGGTCGAAGAACTTCTCCTCGCGGGGGATCAACCTGAATGGCACTGGGAGTCCCTCCTCACGGGGCCGAGGCCGGCGTGGGTCGCTTCCTGCGCCGCGCCTTGATGATCTCGCCGACGATGGGAAGCACCGAGAGCACGATGACCACGATCACGACCAGATGCACGTGCTGGTCAATGTTGGGGACCGTCTGGCCGAGCAGGTAGCCCGCCCACGTCAGGCCGGCCACCCACCCAATCCCGCCGAAGACGTTGAAAAAGAGGAACCGCCGGTAGGCCATCTGCCCCACTCCGGCCACCACGGGGGCGAAGGTGCGGAGGATCGGGATGAACCGGGCCAGCACGATCGTCTTCCCGCCGTACCGCTCATAAAATTCCCGAGTCCGGATCAGATGGCGACGGTTGAAGAAGAGGGAATCCTCGCGTGTGAAGATTCGGGGACCGGTCCTGAAGCCGATCGCGTAGCCCACGCTATCCCCGACGATGGCGGCCGGGATCAGCAGAACGTTGAGCCACCAGATGTTCAGGCCCCCACTCCCGGCGACCAGGCCGGCGGTAATGAGCAGCGAGTCGCCCGGCAGGAAAAACCCGACCAGGAGGCCGGTCTCGGTGAAGACGATGGCCACGAGGACGGCATACCCGCCCGCGCGAATGAGATCATCGAGCGCGTAGCGGCCAGTGGCAAGATCGAGGAGGAACTCCACCGGCCCTTACTTCCACCGGGCCGCGGCGCTCACCCGCTCGTCCGCGCCGGTCATGGCCGCCGCGGACGCCCCGCCTCGGATGCGCATCGCATAGAACGACCTCCAGACGAACACGACCGCAATCGCGAAGAACAGGCCCGCCAGGAGGCGGGTCACCATCGGCCCGCTCTCCGCCGCGACCGTGACGGCCAGCTCCACGGCCAGCAGGCCAAAGAGCGTGGTGAACTTGATGACCGGGTTCATCGCGACCGAAGACGTGTCCTTGAAGGGGTCGCCAACCGTGTCGCCGACGACCGTAGCCGCGTGCAGCGCGGTGCCTTTCTCCTTCAGCTCCACCTCGACGATCTTCTTGGCGTTGTCCCAGGCCCCCCCTGCATTCGCCATAAAGATCGCCTGGTAGAGCCCGAACAGTGCGATGGAGATGAGGTAGCCGATGAAGAAATACGGCTCGAGGAACGCGAACGCCAACGTCGAGAAGAAGACCGTCAGGAAGATGTTGAACATCCCCTTCTGGGCGTACTGCGTGCAGATCTCCACCACCTTCTTGCTGTCGGTGACCGAGGCCTTGGTCACGCCCTCCAGGCGGATATTGGCCTTGATGAACTCCACCGCCCGGTAGGCGCCGGTGGTGACGGCCTGGATGGACGCGCCGGTGAACCAGTAAATCATCATGCCGCCCGTGATGAGCCCCAGGAGGAACGGCGGGTGCAGGAGGGAGAGCTTGTCCAGGTTCTCGGTGAGGCCCCGCGTCAGGAGGACGATGATGGAGAAGATCATCGTGGTGGCGCCGGTCACCGCGGTGCCAATGAGGACGGGTTTCGCCGT
>JACQCL010000100.1 GCA_016201645.1 Candidatus Rokuibacteriota bacterium | reverse complement strand
AGCGTTTGGTCGGTGGAGCCGTCGTCCACGAGGATGACCAGGGCGACGGATTCCTTCGGAAGCTCCTCGTACGTCATCCGGAGCGTGCGCCCCGCATTGAAGGCGGGAATGACGACTACGACCTTCGGCGTCATGGGGGGAGCATAGCAGACTTACGGCCGATTCGAGTATAGCCAGCGCCCCCCGCTCTTGAGGAGCAGGTGAACGCTCTTCGGGTCAAGCCCGCGGACGACGCTCCTCTCGGGTTTGACCCCCGACAGGAGGAACAGCCGCTCCCGCCCGCCCCAGCGCGCCCTGAGGTCTGCCCGATCCCAGAACACATCCCGCCCTTCCGGGAACGTGGCGCCAAAGGCCAGGCTTGATTGCCGCCCATCCACTACCTTCACGGACCGGCCGAGATAGAGGACCAGCCCTCCGCTGTTCTCCAGAGGCCCTTCGTGAAGAATGAGGTCCTGCGGGCGAGCCTGCGCTCTTAGCAGTTCGGCCATGACCTTGACCGACCGGCTCTTGGCAAAAAGGGTGAGCCCTTGGGCCGATACCGGCAGAAAGGCCAGCATGACCGCGAGCAGCACGCCCAGTCCGAACCGCGGCAGCCTGCGGCGAAGATCAGCGCCAGCTTGGCGAGGAGCGGCTGGAGCTCGGCATAGGAGGGAAACGGGACGGCCTGCCCCCGCGCGGCCAGGTTCCGCGTGTACACGTCGGCCAGCGACAGCGTTCCCGACGGCAGCCATGCCTCCCCCCGCCACGCGACGAAGCTAAGCCACGCCAAACCCGCCAGGACCAGCATCGGGAGGATCAGCAGCGCCCGGGCCGATGGGGCTCCCGGGGCCTGGTCGAGGACATCATCCCAGAGCTTGGCCACCAGGAGCGCCAGCGCCGGGAACGCCGGCAACGCATAGTGCGGCAGCTTGAAGGGAGAGACCGTAAAGAAGGCGAGGATCGCGGCGCTCCAGAGCCCCAACAGGAGCCAGATCCGCGCCTCGACCGTTTCCCACGGGCGGCGGCAGGCCCTCGCGAGCGCCGACGGCACCATGAGACTCCAGGGGAAAAACCCGATCGCCGTCACCCCGAGAAACTCCAGAGGCGAAAGCGGCAGGTCCTCGTCGGGGAAGACGCGCTGCCGGGCGAAGTTCAGGATGTGGTTGTCCACGATCGTGTACCAGAGGGAGCCCCGGTTGTGGAATTCCACGGCCAGGTACCAGGGCACCGCGATGGCGAGGAACAGGCCGAGGCCGGTCCACGGGACCCACTGCGCACGCACCTGGCGTTCGCGCGTCAGAAGAAAAAAGAGGGCGATGATCGCCGCGGGCCCGATGGCGCCCAGGATGTCCTTGGCAATCACGGCCAGGCCGAGGGCGGCGTAGCAGAGCAAGAGCGCCCAGCGGCCCGCGCCTCGGTACGCCAGGATGAACCCGGTGAAGGCCAGCAGGATGAAGAAGACAAAGACGAGGTCGGGTTTGACGTACCGGGCGAAGAGGAAGAACTCGAGGTTCGCGGCCAGCACGAGGCCCGCGACCAACCCAAACCGCGCGGATCCCAGGATGGTTCCAACGCGCGCGGTGAGCAGGACGGCCCCGAAGGCCGCGAGGGCCGACCAGAAGCGCGCCGCCCATTCGGAAGGGCCGACCAACCAGAACCCGGCCGCCATGAGCCAGTAGAGGAGCGGCGGCTTATCGAAGTAGCGGACCCCGTCGAAGTATGGGGTGACCCACTCGCCGCGCTGGGCCATCTCCCGGGCGATCTCGGCGTGCATGCCCTCGGAGGGGTCCACGAAGGGGGCGTGGCCGAGCCCCACAAAGAAGAGCGCCGCCGCCACCAGCGCGACCCCCCACAGCACGCCGCGGCCTGGATCGGTCACCCGTGCACGCTCCGGCTCATCTCCACCTCGCCCACGATGAGGTACAATGGCTGCCCATGAAGCTGGCGATCATCATCCTTGCGATCGCGTTTGTCACCTGGGGGTGTCGCGACGGGGTGGAGCGCGCCCTCATCTACTTCCCGATCCGCGAGCTGGCCGGCACTCCGGCGAGCCTGGGCCTCGCGTACCAGGACGTGTGGTTCGAAGCCGAGGATGGCGTCCGCCTTCACGGCTGGCTGATTCCGGGAGCCCGCCCCATCACGCTCCTCTGGTGTCATGGCAACGCCGGCAACATCAGTCACCGCCTCGACAATATCCAGGAAATCCACCATCGTCTCGGCATCGGCGTCTTCATCTTCGATTACCGGGGGTACGGGCGGAGCAACGGCAGCCCGACCGAGGCGGGACTCTACCGAGATGCCCGGGCAGCCCGCGAAGCGCTCATCCAAAGCTGGGGCGTCTCCGGGGGAGAAATCGTGTACTTTGGCAGATCTCTCGGCGCCGCCGTCGCCCTGGAACTGGCGCTCGCCCATCCGCCCTCCGGGGTGATCCTCGAATCCCCGTTTCTCTCAGTCCCGGCGATGGCCAATCGGACGCTCCCGGGGAGCGGTTTTCTGTTCAAGACGCGCTTCGACTCCCTCGCGAAGATCGGCCGATTCCGAGGTCCCCTCCTCGTCCTCCACGGCGACGCCGACGAGATTGTGCCCCATGAACACGGACGCCGCCTCTGGGAGGCGGCATCCGAACCGAAGGCATTCTACACTATCGCCGGCGCCCACCACAACGACACGTACCTCGTGGGCGGGAACGACTACTGGGAGGCCTGGCGGAAATTTC
>JACQCL010000099.1 GCA_016201645.1 Candidatus Rokuibacteriota bacterium | reverse complement strand
GACCTGCATGGCGCCGAGCATGGGGATAAAGACCTTCAGTGCGGCCTTAACCGTGTCAACGGCGTCGAAGAGCGGCTCCTTGTCCTCCTGCATGTCCGAGTTGTAGGCGAGCGGGAGACCCTTCATCGTCGTCAGGACCGCGAGGAGGTTGCCGTAGAGCCGCCCGCTCTTGCCGCGGATCAGCTCCGCGACGTCCGGGTTCTTCTTCTGCGGCATGAGCGAGGAGCCCGTGGCAAAGGCGTCGGGAAACTCGACGAACCCGAACTCCGCCGTGGCCCAGAGCGTCAGGTCCGCGGCGAGCCGGCTCCAGTGCATCCCGAGGATCGCGCCGGCGGCGAGAAACTCGAGGAGAAAATCCCGGTCGCTCACGGCGTCCAGGCTGTTGGACGAGGGGCGCTGAAAGCCGAGGTCCCTGGCGAGCGCCTCGCGGTCGATGGCGAACGCCGTGCCCGCCAGGGCTCCGGACCCGAGCGGCAGGATGTTCACCCGCTGGAGGCAATCCCGGAAGCGCTCGCGGTCGCGCTGGAGCATGAAGACGTAGGCGAGGAGGTGATGGGAGAGGAGGACCGGCTGGGCCCGCTGGAGGTGCGTGTAGCCGGGCATGGGGACCCCGAGGTGCTCCTCCGCCCGGCGGATCAACGAGGACTGGACGTCCCGGAGCCCCCGGTCCACCCGCCCGATCACGTCCCGGAGGTAGAGCCGCTCGTCGAGCGCGACCTGGTCGTTTCGCGAGCGGCCGGTGTGAAGCTTCCCCGCGACGGCCCCGATCTTCTCCGCGAGCCGCTGCTCGATGTTCGTGTGGATGTCTTCGAGGTCGGCCCGGAACGGGAACGTCCCGGCGGCCAGCTCCTGCCCAACCTCATCCAGCCCCCTGAGAATCTGGGCCAGTTCCTCTTGGGTCAAGAGGCGAGCCCGCTCGAGGGCGCGGGCCCACGCCCGGCTCCCCTCCAGATCGTAGGGCCAGAGCCGGCGGTCGAACGCGAGCGAAGCGGTGAAGCCTTCGGCAGCAGGGTGGGGCGGGCCGGTGAAGCGGCCCCCCCAGAGCTTGCCCTGCGGAGTCTGGTCGGCCATCTCAGGTCCGCGTCGTTGCCGAGGGGGGACCACCGTTGCGGAGGAGGGAGGCGATTTCTCCCATGACTCGATGCGTGACCTCCTCGCGGAGCGCGCGCTGAATGCGCACCTCCCGCCGGGCCCTCCCGAAAGAGAGCGGCGGCCCGAACCTGACGGTGAGCGGGTAGCGGCGCGGCACGCGCCATGGTCTGCCGCGCAGAGCCTCGTAGGTGCCGATAATCCCCACCGGCACCACCGGGACGCCGGCTCTCAGGGCGATCAGGGCGACGCCAGGCTGCCCGTCAACGAGCCGCCCTTCCAGCGAGAAGGGGCCCTCGGGAAAGATCCCGATGACGCCCCCCGCCTCGAGGATCCGAAGCGCGCGCTTGATCGCGCCGGGGTCCGGCTTCTCCAAGTTGACGGGGATGGAGCCCACGTGGCGGAAAAACAGCGGGTGCAGCGGCGTGGTGTGGTAGACGCGCGGCATGACGAGGAAGGTGATCTTGCGAGGGACTGCCACGCCCAGGACCACGCCGTCCAGGTAGTTATGGTGATTGGCTGCCAGGATAAACGGGCCCGTGGGGGGGAGGTTTTCTGAGCCCTCCACGCGCAGGTTGAACGCCGCCTTGAGAACCGGCCAGCTCGCGCCTCTCAGGAGCCGGTACAGGAGGGGAAAGGACTCAGACGGCCGGGGGAGGGGAGCCCTTGTGGGAAAGGGGGTGGCTTCGAGGTGGGAGGGAGCTTCACCGGGAGGCATAAAAAGTCTTTTAGCACTACGCCGGAGGGCTGGCAAGAGAACCGGCTACTTGGTTCGCGCCAGCCGGTATCGCGCCACGGCGGAGTTGTGCTCTTCGAGCGTCGTCGAAAAATGGTGGCGGCGTTCGTCCCCGGCCGAAACGAAGTAGAGGTAGTTGACGCGGGCCGGCTCCAGGGCCGCCTGGATCGCCGCCTTTCCCGGGTTGGCGATGGGCGTGGGGGGGAGGCCGAGGACGCGATACGTGTTGTAGGGCGAGTTCACCTGGAGGTCCGCCCTGGAGAGCGCTCTCCGCTCCTTGCCCAACGCGTACTGGACCGTGGGGTCGGCCTGGAGCGGCATCTCCCGTCGGAGACGATTCCAGAAGACGGCGGAGATGAGCGGACGCTCCTGGGGGGCGACCGCTTCCCTTTCGATGATCGAGGCCAGCGTCAGCAGCTGGTGGAGGGTGAGGCCCTTTGCCTGGGCCCGGGCCACGATTTCGGGGGTGACCTGTTCCCGAAGGCGCTGGACCATCCGGGCAAGCATTTCCTCGGCCGTCATCCCCTTGATGAACTGATAGGTGTCCGGGAAGAGGTAGCCCTCAAGGCTCTCCACCTCGACGCCGAGCGAACGGAGGAAGCCCGGGTCTCGCGCCAGCCGGAGCACCTCCTCGCCGTTCGCCAGCTGCTCACTGTTGAGCAGACGCGCCAGATCCTGCACGGTCGCCCCCTCCGGGAACACCACCGTGTGCTTGCGGACCTTGCCGTCTTCCAGGAGCGAGAGGATAAAGAGGGGCGTGGCGTTTTGGGGGATCTCGTACTCGCCGGCCTTGAGGCTCCGGGCGCTTCCCCGTAGCGCGCTCACCATGACAAAGCCCAGCGGGCTTCGGATCACCCCTGCTTGCTCGAGCCGCTGAGCAATCCCGAAGATTCCCTGGTGAGGCGGGATCTCGACGACTCGGGGCCCAGACTGGACCGCCGGCGCGGGCACGAGGACCCACCAGCCCTGCAGGGCCACGAAAAGGGCCCAGGCCAAGATGGCCGTGCCCAGGAAGGTCTTTGCCCGGAGGCCCGGTTTCTGGTTCGGATCCGCCCAGATCTTGATGAGGCGCGGCCGTTCCATCATAAATTTTCTTTATTTTACTGGGGGTTGAACCCGGAGTCAACCATTGCCGTTGCCTCGCCGGATTGATCGGTTATAATGGCGCTTCGGGGCTTCGGCCCCTCACTTTCTCCCCGGAGGGATCATATGCTCGAGCTTCAGCTCCCCACCCGTCAGGAGTGGCAAGTCCGGGAGCGCGCGGTTGGCCGGCTCGCCCTGGAGCCCTTTGAGGCTGGCTTTGCGCTCACTGCGGGCAACGCCTTCCGCCGGGTGCTCCTCTCCTCGATCCATGGGGCCGCGCCGACCTGGGTCAAGATTGAGGGCGTCCTCCACGAGTTCTCCTTCCTCCCGGGTGTGACGGAGGACACCCTCGACATCATCCTGAACCTCCGGAAGGTGATCTTCGCGCTGCACGTGAACCGTCCGAAGATTCTCCGGCTGAAGGCCCAGGGGCCGAAGCTGGTCAAGTCGGGGGACCTGGAGCCCGATGCTGACGTGGAGGTCCTGACCCCCGATATTCCGCTCGCGACCCTGGACAAGGACGGCGTCCTGGAGATGGAGGTCTGCATCGAGCGGGGCCGGGGCTACGTCCCGGCCGAGAAGCGCGAGCCGGAGGCGCTTCCCATCAACGCCATTCTCATGGACGCGGACTTCTCGCCGGTCCAGCGGGTGAACTTCCACGTGGAGCCGATCAAGGGGGCGGCCTCCGGCCAGGAACGGCTGATCCTGGAGGTCTGGACCAACGGGAGCGTCAGCCCGGAGACCGCGGTGGCGGAGGCCTCACGGATCCTGCAGGATCATTTTGAGCTCCTCATCAGCTTCCCCCAAGGCCTGCTGGTCGAGGAGGAGGTGGAGCGGGAGGTTGTGTCCCGGGCGGAGCTCAACGAAAATCTCTTTCGGAGCGTGGATGAGCTGGAGCTGTCGGTCCGGGCCTCCAACTGCCTCAAGACCGCGAACATCCGCACCATCGCGGACCTGGTCCAGAAGACTGAGCCTGAGCTTTTGAAGACCAAGAACTTCGGCAAGAAGTCGCTGAACGAGATCAAGACGATCCTGGGCGAGATGGGGCTCCGGCTGGGGTTGCAACTGGACCCGGAGGAGCTGGAGCGGTTGCGGGCCCAGTACGAACGCTCCCTCGAGACCTAGGGGTCCCAGTCTAGCCGAAGCGTGTCGGTCGTCCGCGGCGCCCAGCGGGTGACGCGCAGCTCCGTTCCGTTTGTCTCCATGATCACGGCTCCGTCGAGGTCGGTCCGATAGACCTTCGCTCCCATCCTGCCGAGGCGGTCCAGCACCTCGGGGGTCGGGTGGCGAAATGGGTTCCCCGCTCCGACCGAGATGACGGCCACCGCGGGCCGGCCTGCCTTGAGAAACTCTTCCGTCGTGGAATAGCGGCTGCCGTGGTGCGCCACCTTGAGGACGAGGTGGGCGAGCAGCTGTCGCCGCGCCAGGAGTCCGGCTTCCCCCTCCTGCTCGACATCCCCCGTGAGGAGAAACGAGGCGAACCCCCAGTCCAGGCGCAGCACGAGCGAATTGTTGTTCTCGTCCGAGGCCGGGCCGCGGGGTGATCCGCTGAGCGGGGGTGCCGGCGGGTTCAAGACCGTAATCAGCGCGGGTCCCAGCCAGACGCGGTCTCCCGCCGTGAGCCTCCGGCGAACCGTTCCCTGCTTCTCCGCCAGGCGGAGGACCTCTTCCGCTGGAGAGTCCACCAGGCCGTTGTCCCAGAGCTCGCGCACGCGAAAGTGCCGGAGGATCGCCGGCAGACCTCCGGCGTGGTCAGGGTCTTCATGGGTCATCGCCACGGCGTCGAGTGTGGCGACGGCGTGGTTCCAGAGGAAGGGGGCAACCACCCGTTCGCCGACGTCGAAGCGGCGCTCTCCCCCGGGGCCGCCATCCACGAGAAGTCGGCGGCCGTCGGGCAGCTCGACGAAGAGGGCGTCGCCCTGGCCAACATCCAGGAAGATCACGCGGAGGGTCCCGTCCGGCGGGCGGACCCAGGGCCAGAGGGTGAGGACCAACACCAGGGCCAAGAGGACGACGTCCCCGCATCGGATCAGTCGGTGGGATCCCCAGTGAGGGAGCACCGCCAGGACCGCGTAGAACGAAACGGCGGTGACGGGATGAGGGGCCGGCAGGTGGATCATGGCCGCCGGCACCGCGGCGAAAAGCCAGACGGCTCCCCGAAGGGCCACCAGAACCAGCCAGAGGCTCTGGAAGAGCAGGTCCCCCACCCCCTCGTGCGCGAGGCTGAGGAGAAGGGCGGCAAGTCCCCCCGTCGTCGCCACGGCGGCCAAGGGGACGACCACCAGATTCGCCACGACTCCGATCAGCGAGAGCTGGTTGAAGTGGGCCAGCATGATCGGCGTGACCGCAAGCTGAGCGCTCCCACTCACCGCCACCGACGCCGCCAGCCATCCGGACCAGCCTCGCTCTTTGAGGAACGCGGTCCATGGCCCGGCAAGATAGACGATCCCGACTGTGGCGGCGAAGGAGAGCTGAAAGCCCGGCTCCCAGAGATCCCCCGGACGCCAGAGCAGGACCAGGAGCGCGGCCAGCGCGATCGAGTTGAACAGGTTTGTCTCTCGCTCCAAGAGGAGCCCGAGCAGGAGCAGGACCCCCATGACCGTGGCGCGGACGACGGACGGCTGGCCGCCCACGACGAGGGCAAAGCCGAGCACGAGGAAGATGGCGGCGCTCGCGACCAGACGCCGCGGCAGCCCGGCGAGCGAGAGAGCCAGAAAGACGGCCGAGGCGAGCAGCGCCACGTTGAACCCCGAGACGGCTAGGATGTGGTACACGCCCGCGCGGCGGAAGGCGTCATCGGCCGAGGCCGGGAGCTCTCTCCGCTCCCCCAGCAGGAGGCCGGCGAGGAGCGCTGCGGAGACCGGCGGCAGGTGTCGCTGGATCGTCTCGATCGCCCAGCGCTTGATCCTCACCGGCCAGGGCGGTGCCTCCGGGGTCAGCACCTCCACGCGGTCCGCACGGCCGTTGCCGACGAGGAAGATTCCTTCCCGCGCCAGGTGAGCCGGGTAGTCGAAGCCGCCGGGGTTTCTAAACCCGACGGGGCGGTGGAGTCGAAACTCCGCGGCGAGCCGTTGTCCCTCCGTCAGCGGCGGCGGCTCGCCGTAGAGCGTCACTTGCACGACCCCTCGAGTGGAGCGGTGTTCCGCGCCTTGCTGGATCCTTTCGGCCTCGACGAGGAGACGGGTCCGATCCGGAGCCCAGCGAATCGGCTCGGCGTGGAGCCGCCCTTCCACTCTGACCGGGGAGGGAAGCGCCAGGCGGGCGATGTGATCGGCGGGGAGGATCGGGCTCATGGCCCTGAGCAGGCCGACCAGCGCGATGGTCAGGAGCAAGGCGACGGTTGCCGCCCCGCGTCGCCGCAGGATCAGGAGGCACGCGGCAGCCAGAGCCGGTTGCCGCCCCGCGTCGCCGCAGGATCAGGAGGCACGCGGCAGCCAGAGCCGACAGGGCCCCGGCCACCCAGAGAGCGATCGGCGGCGGATGAACCCAGACCGCGGCGACCAGACCCAGGGCGAAGGCCCCGGCAGGAGGCCCGAGCGGAACTCCTTCCAGCGGATTCTTCACTGCTCGCGGACGGTGACGAGGTCGCGGATTCGCTCAAACTTCTTTGACCCCATCCCGGGCACGTGGAGGAGATCGTCAATCGTGGTGAAAGGCCCCTGGCGCTCCCGCGCGCGAATGATCTGGCCGGCCAGCGTGGGCCCGACTCCGGGCAGACGCCGGAGATCTCCGGCCGTGGCCCGGTTCAGGTTCAGCTGGCCGTCCAGCTTGGTCTGAGCCTCCGAGATCTTTTGCGGACGAGCCGGGGGCCCGGCGGGGGACGCCGGAGCGGAACGATCGGAGGGCGCCGCGGTGTCCAGATTCTCTAGCCGCTCGGCGAGGTCCGGGAGTCCGCGCCTGAACTCGCTGACCGCCAGCCCGACGCCGAGCGAGGTTGCCAGGACGAGCAAGAGCCAGAGCTCCCGCCGTCGGTAAATCATGGGCCGGCGAGCGGACCTCCCGGTCAGGGCGTGAGGGCGGCGCGGGTGATCGTGGTCGTGTCGCGGTTCATCCACTCGGAGGCCGCGAAGGCCTCGTTGATCCGGTCGAGCGGATACTTGTGGGAGAGGAGCCGGTCGAAGGGGAAGCGGCCGCGGCTCCTGAGCAGGAAGTCCAGCGCCCGCGGGATCACCCACGGGTCGTACATGATCACTCCCACGATTTTCTTTGACCCCCAGACCAGCGTTGAAGGCTCGAGCTCGACGGTGACGCCTCGGCTGATCGTCCCGACCTCGAGGTACGTTCCCCCGGCGCGCAGCATGTCGAGGCCCTCGGGGATCACCTGGGGAAAGCCGACGAAATCGCAGGCCACGTCCGCGCCGCTTCCGCCGGTGAGCTTCCTGACGAGGTTGACGCGCTCCTTCCGGTCGGGGACGTCCTTGAGGTTGATCGTGTGGTCGGCACCGAAGGCCTTGGCCAGATCGAGGCGCCCTGCCAGCTGGTCGAGGACGATGATGCATGCGGCGCCCATCTCTCTCGCCACCGCCACGGCTTGAACGCCGAGCCCCCCCGCGCCCTGGATCACGACGCCGTCACCGAACCGCAGACCGGCCCTGTCAAGGCCGTAGACGACCTGGGAGAGAGCGCAGTTCACCGGCGCGACGATCTCGTCAGAGAGCTCGTCCGGAACCTTGAAGAGGAAGCCGCCGGGGCGCAGGTAATAGTACTGAGCGAAGGCCCCGTGAAAGTGAGGGAAGGTGCGTGGCCCGAGCGGCCGCCCGACCTTGTTGGGGCACGCGGCAGGCTGGTTCCCGAGGCAGGCGTAGCAGCGCCCGCAGGGGTAGAAGTAACAGTAGGCGACCCGGTCCCCTTCCTTGAGCGGTTGACCGCGGGAGTCGGTCTTGATCTCGCTGCCGAGCCGCGCCACCCGGCCGCACATCTCGTGGCCGAAGATCCAGCCGTCCTCCGGGAGCTTGAGCGGCGCGTCACCCCGCCAGAAGTGGAGATCCGAGCCGCAGATGTTGGCGACCGTGACCCGGATCAGGACGCCGCGGGGCTCCACCTCGGGAAGCGGAAGCTCCGTGAGCTCGAACGGCTTGCCGGGACCGTGAAAGACGGCGGCCTTGCCGGTGACGGCCATGGTTGGGTCCGCCTAGCGGTCACCTTCAAGCCGGCGAACCCGCCGGTCGAGGTCGGTGTACGACGCTGTGAGGAGAGACGTCAGGTCCCTTCGGGTCTCACGGATCTCTTCACGAAGGTTGTTCTCGACTCGGTCCACGCGCTCGGCTAGCGCCGTGACGCCTTCGGCGACGAGCCGGACCTCAGCGCGCATCCCTTCGGCGATCACGTCGAAGTGGCGGCGGGTCTCGTCGAGCC
>JACQCL010000098.1 GCA_016201645.1 Candidatus Rokuibacteriota bacterium | reverse complement strand
CGACCTGGCACTCAACCCAGCCGCGGCGGGCGAAGCGCCGGTGCGGGGTGATCCCAGGGGTCTTCAAGGCGCGGGCCTGGTCCTCGAGACTGAGCAGGACCCACAAGTCGTGGTCCTTCGGACGCAGCGGGAAACAGGCAAAGAAGGTTTCGCCCACGAAGTACCCCCACCGCCCGAACATCGGGATGATCCTGACCCGGGGCCAGCTCCCTACAGCGTCGTTGAGCTGCTCCGCCACTCCGACGCCGCCGCGGGCCAGAGCCCGCCGGGTTCGACGCCCCCGCCCCGTCCCCCGCATCCGTTTGCCGTACATCAGCGGTCAGCGCGTGCGGAGGCCGAGGTCTCGCTTCCAGGTCTCCACGTCGAGCTGCCGCCCGGTGAGGCCGGCCGAAGCGTCGGAGGCGAGATAGACGAAGAGATCCGTCACGTCCTCGGGCCTGCCACCCTGGTAGTTCGTCATCTTGGTGGCCACATACCCAGGGCTCACCGAGTTGACGCGGATCCTGGCGCTCTTCAACTCCAGCGACAGATAACGGGTCAGCCCCTCGAGGCCCCACTTGGAGACGCCATAGGCCCCGTAGCCGGTGAGCGCGTCCCGGCCAAGCCACGAGGAGACGTTGATCACGCTGCCGCCTCGCTGCCTCAGCATGTGCGGGACCACGGCCCGCGCGACGAGCCAGGCCCCCCTGAGATTGGTGGTGAGGACGCTCTCCCACTCCTCCGGGGAAAGTTCCACCAACGAAGCGGCGCGATGGGCGATGCCCGCGTTGTTCACAAGCACGTCAATCCGTCCGAAGAGACCGATCGCGCGCTCGACGAACCGCTCGCCCTCCTCGACCCGGCTGACATCGCAGGGCTGGACGAGAGAGACCGCTCCCAGCTCGGCCACCGCCTTTTCGGTCTCCTCCAGCTCTTTCTTCGTTCGGGAGCAGAGCGCCAGGCTTGCGCCCTCGCGCGCGTAGGCCAGGGCCACGGCCCGACCGATCCCCCGGCCGGCTCCCGTGATCAGCGCAACCTTTCCTTCCAGCGCGCGCGTCATCCCCTGCACCTTACCACTAGCGCTTCCCCCCGGCCATTCGGACGCTCTCGGGGAGCGCCCGGAGCCATGCGGTCGCGATCACCCCGAGCAGAGCGCCGACCCCCAGCACGCTGAACGCCCATCCCCAGACCGGATAGCGCGGGGCGCTTCCCGGTGGGTTCGTGAGATCGAGAACCACGCCGAAGGTCAGCGAGGCCAGCGCGCCGGCCCCGAAACCCGCGAGCGAGCGGATGGCGAGCGCCGAGCCCAGGATGCGCGCGTCCACGACCTCGGTGAAGCCGGTGGAAAAGACCGGAGAGTCTCCGATCGCCGAAAACGCATAGACGACCCCCACGGCCAAGAGGACGAGCAGCGGAGCCTGGGTGAGCCAGCCGAAGGTGAACGAGCAGAGGGCCGAGAGTGAGAGCATCATCAGGATCACCGACGTGCGCCCCCACCGATCGGAGAGCCGGCCGCCGGCGCCCGTCGCGACGAGCCCCATGAGATGGAAGATGGCGGCGAGGTTGGCGCCGAGACCGGTGGCGCTGGCCATCCCGCGTCCCCGGAGGGCCAGGGCCGCGGCGAGGTAGGCGGGAGTCCAGGCCCACATACCGAGGACCTCCCACGAGTGAAAGGTATAGCCGGTCATCATGAGGAGCGCCGCGCGATTTTTGAAGAAGCCCTCGGCGAAGGAGACACTGCCAATCCCCGAAGCGACGGAGCCCCTCCGAGTTCCACTGAGAGTCCAGGCCGAAACGAGCGTGGCCGTCACCGGTCCCAGTGTCAGCACCCAGAAAGCTCCTCGCCAGCCGGCGACCGTCACCAGGAGGCCGGTCAGGGTGAGGGAGACCGCGTAGCCGAGGGAGGCGGAGGCCAGGAACCACCCGATCGCGTACCCTCGACGCCCGGGAGGAAACCGGTCAGCCAGGAGCATCAGGCCGGGGGTGTAGGTGCCACCGTTCACCAGGGCCAGGAGGGCGAAGAGGGCCAGGCCTGAAGGGTAACTCCTGGACAAGAGCGGGATCAACCCGGTGGTCACGGCGGTCGCCGCGGTGGACCAGAGGAAGACCCGACGAGCCCCGACGCGGTCGGCCAGGGCGGACAGGATCACCAGGGAGACCGCGTAGCCGAGCTGGAAGGTGGAAGCGATGGAGCCGGCGGCAGTGGCCGACATCGCCCACTCGGCCTGGAGCAACGGGAGCACACCGGCGTAGGCGAGATAGGGAACCGACGACCCGAGGCGGGCCGCGCAGATCCCGGCGAGCCAGAGTGTGTCGGAGCGCAGAGCCGGACGGGGCACTTGGACGGTCCCTTGGCGACCCCGCCATTGTCCCACAACCACGCCACCGAAGCGGATTTTCCCCTTGACAGCCAGGGCCTCCCATGCGAAAAACAACCGCAATTTCGTCGGGTCCCCCCATATACCCCGAAGCCAAGGAGACGGCCATGAGCACAGGCACGGAGCGTTCGCCATCGGCACCAGTTCGTTCCGCCGAGGCCATGATCCGCGAGGACATTGTCCAGAAGTTCCCAGGGCTCTTCGGGACCAAGAAAATCAACGGCCGAGAAGTCAATGTCGAACAGTTGATTGCCACACTCACCCGAGAGCTGGGTCCCGAGATCGCCGCGGCCCTCACCGCGCGCCGGGCGCTACTGCGGTCTCCCGCGCCGGTCAGGGAGAAATATGCCTGGCCGAAGTGGGACGACACGTTTGAGGATCCTGTAACGGGGAAGTTCTGGACATTTCGCCAGATCGTCCAAGGCCTGATTGATAACTTTCTCGGTCGGGACAGCGAGTGGCGCTGGCGGCTCAACGACGAGGTGCCCATCCCGAAGGGCGCCCACCCGTTGACGAATCCCGGCTTGGAGCTCACCGGGCCGTGGCATCCGCTGGACATGGCCTTCAACGCGTTGAATAGCCCGGCGCCCGTGAATATGCCGGACTTTGAAGACGCCTCGCCGCCCCATTTCCAGCCCGACGGCACGCCCAGGAACGAGCCCGTGGGGATTTTTGCGGCCATGCAGAACGCCAAAGACATTTTCGAAGGCCGCTGGGCCGACCGCCCCTATGAGGTGGTGAAGAAAGGCCAACCGCGCGCGTACAAGATCAATACATCCCCGGCGCAGTGGCCGACCCGGTTTGCTCGCCCTCCCGGCATCCACGTGCAATATGACCACATCACGGTCGACGGCCAACCCGTGCCCGGCGTGATTCCCATCACCCTCCTCTGGACCCTCAATAACTACGAGGCCCTCACGCGCGCCGGCACCGGCGTGTATTACTACATCCCGAAGGTTCAGACCCCTCAGGAAGCCCTCATTATCGAGAAACTCTTGGCGCGGCTGGAAGGCGCGATCGGCGTCCAGCCTGGCACCTTCAAAATCAAAATCCTCTATGAGGAAGGGAATGCGGGCCGGTTCTTGCCCGCGATCGCCTGGGTTTTGCGGCGTCGGCTCCTTGGGACGAACGTCGGCCGCTGGGACTACTTGGCCAGCCTCATTGAGATGTGGAAGGCCGACCCGCAGGGCGTCTTTCCGGATCCGCAGTCGATCGGCATGGCCTCCCCGAACATGATTGCGTATCAGCGGTATAACGCGCTGATGATGCTCATGGCCGGCATGAAGAATGGCGAGCTCAGCCAGGGGGCCCCCATCGGCGGGATGGCGGCGGTCATGATCTACCAACGGTCCGATCCCTACGGCCGCTCGAAGTACAACCCGCTGGCCCTGCGTGCGATGGTCATCGACAAGGTGCGAGAGCGCCTGCTGGGTCTCATGTTTGTGCCCGAGGAGCCGTTGTCTCAGCAGCCCACCCTCGAAGACATCCTCCTAGGCCGAGTGAACGGACGACTCCATGATGCCTATCGACAAAGCTGGGTCGCCAGCCCAGAACCGGCCTACGTCGCCGCTGGCAATGCGCCCCTGCGGGCTCCTGTGACGGAGCTCCAAGCGATCCTCGATGCGCCGCGTGAGACTCAAGACGTGAAAGGCAAACCGATGCCGACGGTCGCCAGTGGTCTCGTTGACGCGGAGCGGCTCGTGTTGCAATCCCGCGGCTTGTTGAACCCGCAGGGCAAAATCACGCCCCGGGTCATCACCAAGGACATGTTCAACACGCCGGAGAAACTCTTCACGCAAGAACTTTGGGGCAGCATCTACGGGGTGCCGAAGGGCGAGATCACCATTGAGCACATCCAACACGCGTTCTACATGGCGGCGAACTACGGCTTCCAGATCCTCAACGGTAACTTCGCGGCCGCCATCGACGACTACGAGCTCCTGCTGCGGTTCATGAATGACCTCGCCACCTACCGGATCGATGTGTCCTGGCTGTGGGCCCTCGTCCATCACCGGGCCGCCATCACCAAGGACGGCTACCTCAAAGGGCCGGCGCTCACCGAGGATGGGGTCGTGCCGGCCGCGAACGCCTTCGAGGTCAAGGCCGGGACCCGCTTCACCAAGGAGCTGTTCGAGAAGTTGTGGGACTACCACAACGAATGGACGTCGGAGTTCTTCGCCGAGCTGGACCGCCGCGGCGATCCGGGCCGCTTCGACCGCGCCAAAGCGCCCGTCGCTACATCCAGCACAGCGCCCGCGTGCTCTTCGTGGTAGGGGCGGCGAACGCGCAGGAGCGCGCGCAGATTCTCGAGGCGATCTTCGACCTCTCCCGCGAGGAAATCGTCAAGCGCGTCCAGGCCGGCACCCTGAACAAGATCGCCTTGGGTGCCCACGATTATGTGTATGACATCTTTCCGGGCATCGAAGGAGCGCAGCGCCCGGCGGGGAGATCATAGAGGTAGGTCTCGGCAGAATGTAAGCGTGGGCATCCAGCGCCCGGCGTCGTGGCTCCGCGGCGTCGGCTGGGTGGCCCTCTACACCCTCGTGGAAGACGCGGCCACTGTAGCATTGTGCCTTGTTCCTCACGCAGGGAGGGCCAGGATCTCACCCGACCGCGCGTGTTCTGCCCGGGGCGGGACCGGCCGAGGGAGGGCTTTTATACCGCCTACACCCTGGGTCGCCAGGGTGCTGGGCCATACCCCCACGGAGATGGTCATCCGCCACTACCACAAGTTCATCCCGAACCTGACGCGGCGGGATGGGTCGGCGGTCGCGGAGCTGATTGCCCGGAGCGGCCTCTGAAAGCGACCGCCACCCACCCCGCCGGAGAGAGTGGACCCGCCCTGCACGCCGGCAGTCCCCTACTGGTTCCTTGGGCTCACAGGAGATAGTCCTCGGTGCGTTCCTCTTCTGCCGAACGGAAATACATGAATGTCGCCATCGAGGAGATGAGGCTTGCCAGATCCGAGCATCTCGATAGGCCCGACCCTTTCGTCGGCGCGATCCTCGTCAACCGTGACGGGAAGATACTGGGGAGAGCCCACCGCGGCCAGTTCAGGGATGGTGAGCACGGCGAGTACACGCTCCTTGAAAGGCTGCTGCCCAGCATTGAGCCCAGTGGCTGCACGTTGTACGTCACACTTGAACCCTGTAGCCGAAGGGAGCCGCCAAAAAAACCATGCGCGCAGAGGATTGTCGAAAAGGGCATAGGCCGAGTCGTCGTTGGAATCCTTGATCCAAATCCGGCTATACACCGCCAGGGCGTCACGTACCTACTGGAGCAAGGCGTTAGGGTCGACTTCTTTGACAGCGATCTCGCAGAGGCAATTCGTCAGGACAATCGGGAGTTTATCACCCACTATGAGGACGCCTACTACACTGCCGGTGTCGGTGGGTTACAGGCTCCGAGCGTTCCACCGGTCGCGAGAGGACGATTTTCGGGACCGGAGCGAGAGGAGCTCCGTCCCCTCCGAGGGGCGAGCATCGAAGACTTCTCTCTTGAGGCAATCCAGCAGTACCTAGCGGCGCAAAGTCGCTCGTACGGGATTCCATCCGAAGATCTGTGGACGTACTTCCGGAAGCAGGGCTTCCTGGCAGGTCGGGCGGATGAGGAAAGATTGATACCGACAGTGGCTGGAATCCTGCTGTTCGGAAAAGACCCGGAACCCTTTTGCCCCTCGAGCGTGATTCGTGCGACACGGTTCCGAGGCACGCCGCAGCAAAGTAAAACGATCGAGGATGTCGTCGGCGAAGAGGGGATGGCTGACATTCGGGGCCCGCTCTCAAAGATGGTGGAGGACGCCATACAATTCTTCCGCGGGCACGTCAGACTGGTTCCCCGTATCGACGTTCCTCGCAGGGCAGCGGTGCCCGAGTACCCTGAGAAGGTAATTCGTGAGCTGCTCGTGAACGCTTTGGTGCATCGAAGCTACGTAGAGGGAAGATACGTGGTCTTCGACATGTTCAGCGACCGGATCGTGGTGGCAAGTCCTGGCCGCCTTCTTGCCCCGCTAACGATCGATGACTTTCGGACACCTGTCAGAGTTCGTGTAGTCCATCGCAATCCCTGGATTGCGGACGCCTTTTCGCGACTCGAGCTTATGGAACTGCGTGGGTTCGGAATTCCAACGATTTATGAGGAACTCAAGAAACACGGGCTCCGGGCCCCTGAGTTTCGCGAGGAGCTTGAGTACTTGGTCGTCACGGTTTACGGAGCCGAAGGGGGCGTTCTCGTCGGCGACGAAGCGCAGCGACTCCTTACAGACCGGCAGAAGCAGATGGTCCACCACGTCCGGGTCCACGGACGGATTACCAGCCGTGAGTGCGAGAAGATGTTCCGCGTTAAGCGCGAGACAGCTAACCAGGACTTCAGGCGGCTCATCGACCTCGGGGTGTTTGAGCGGCGAGGCGCTGGCCGGGCTACCTACTACGTGCTAGCCGGTTAAGCGGGGATTCGCTCCCATGGTGAGACTAGGGCGCCCCTTCAAGCCTGTTGTTAGCCGGAATAAGTTGCGCTCGTCATCATGTTGTTGTGGCCGCATCCCCCGGGCTGAGGTCTCGCCCACACGACTGAAACCGGAGCGGGCGGCCGGCGTCAGTAT